>NZ_JBSVWQ010000034.1:0-42691 GCF_054071215.1 Pseudomonas sp. SDO5522_S412
TTGGTTACTTTTGGGGCGTTTGCCAAAAGTGACCCGCTGTAAGAGCGGAACCATAAGTGGCCGTTACCGAAGAAACGGATATGTACTCGGTCCCCCTCCCTCAGGCCACTTTTCCAGCCGCCTGGCGCTCCCGCTCAGCCACCAACTGCCGAGTCAGCGGAATCAGCCTCTTCCCGTAATCAATAGCATCATTCAGCGGATCAAACCCACGAATCAAAAACGTCGTGATACCCAGGTCGTAGTAATCCAGCAACGCCTCGGCCACCTGATCAGCCGTACCCACCAGCGATGTAGAGTTACCCTGGGCCCCCAGCAACCCCGCAATCCCGGTCCACAACCGCTTATCCAACCGCGACCCCTGGGCCGCCGCCGCCAACAGCCGCCGCGACCCCTCATTCGGCGGTTCACGCCTCACAAACCCATTCTTCTCAGCCAACGCCGTCGCCTGCTCCAGGATGCTGTCCGCACGCTCCCAAGCCAGCGCTTCAGTCTCTGCCAGAATCGGCCGCAACGACAAACTGAAGCGAACCGTACGCCCATGCCTGGCCGCCTCAGCCCGCACCTGGGTGACCACTCCCTTCACCTGCTCGTAGGTCTCACCCCACAGCGCATACACATCCGCATGCTTGCCCGCCACCGCAATGGCCGCCGCTGAAGACCCGCCAAAATACAACGGTATATGCGGCTGCTGCGGCGACTTCACCGTCGAAAACGCACCCTCGTACCTGTAGTAAGTGCCGTGATGGTCGAAGGGCTTTTCACTGGTCCATTCCTGCCGCACCACGCTCAAGTACTCGTCGGTGCGCGCATAACGCTCATCCTTGTCGATATGACTGCCATCGGCCCGCAGTTCACGGTCGTCGCCGCCGGTGATGATGTGCACCGCGGTGCGCCCGCCGTTGAACACATCCAGCGTGGCGAACTGTCGCGCAGCGAGGGTGGGTTGGACGAAGCCGGGCCGGTGGGCAATCAGGAACTGCAGCTTTTTCGTCACGCTGGCCGCATGGGCAGCGATCAACGTACTGTCCGGGCTGTTGGAATGGAAGGCCACCAGCGCGCGGTCGAAGCCGGCCTCTTCGTGGGCGCGGGCCACGGTCTCCACGTAGTCGGGCTGCAAGGTCGGGCCGCTGCGAGGGTGGATCTCGGAGGCGTGGTGGCCGCCGATATAGCCGATAAATTCGATGCTCATGGTCAGTCCTTGTTGAGGGCAGGAATAAAGCTGCTATCGAAAATAGGGGCCGCACCCGGGCCTGTAAAATGCCGATTGGTTCTATCCTAATTATAAAAATACAGAATCATATTTTTATATCGTTATCAGTAATACGCATTTTAATCGTATTAGGTTATTCCCAAATAGAATTTCACTGAGGTTTTTTATGCGAATAGCATGAAACCGCAGCGGCGCTCCTGGCCGTGTTCTTGATGAGGAAGGAAGCCCGATGACTGAAAAGTCCCTTAACGCCAGTTCGTTTTCCGTCGACAAGGCCGAGGGTCAAGCCGGCGTTGCGTCCCGCTTGATTCCGCGCTGGCTGCGCAACTGGCGCACCCCCGATGTGTTGCTGCGGCTGGTCAGCCCGATTGTGTTGCTGTTGCTGTGGGAAATGGCCTCCGAGCTGGGCTTGATCCCGGCACGGATCATCGCCGCGCCGTCTCAGATTGGCGGCACCCTGTGGGCAATGATCGTCTCCGGAGAGCTGGGCAAGCACCTGCTGGTGTCCCTGCAACGGGCGCTGCTGGGCTTGAGCATCGGCGTGAGTATCGGGGTGGTGGCCGCGTTGATCACCGGCCTGTCGAAGCGCGGCGAGGTAATCCTCGACTCACCGATGCAGATGCTGCGCACCATTCCTTCCCTGGCACTGGTGCCGTTGTTCATCCTCTGGTTCGGCATCGGCGAGTTCACCAAGATCGCACTTATCGTTACCGGCACCACCTTTCCGGTGTACCTCAACCTGTTCGCCGGCATCCGCAACATCGACCCCAAACTGATCGAGGCCGCCAACACCCTCGGCCTCAACCGTCGCGAGCTGATCTGGCACGTGATCCTGCCGGGCTCGTTGCCTTCGTTTTTTGTCGGCCTGCGCTATTCCCTGGGCATCTCCTGGCTGGCCCTGGTGTTTGTCGAGCAAATCAACACCACCGCCGGTATCGGCTACCTGGCCAGTGATGCGCGGGACTTCATGCGCACCGACGTGATCGTGATCTGCCTGTTGATCTATAGCGTGCTGGGCCTGCTGATCGACGGCTTGATCCGCACCCTGGAACGTTTTGCCCTGGCCTGGCGCCCATCGTTTGTGAGGAACTGACATGTCGATTCTCGAAGCTTCAACAGCACCGGTGCAGTTGCGCAATGTGGTGCGCCAGTTCGGCCAGCAGCGGGTCATCGACGGCCTGGACCTGGATATCGCCCCGGGGGAGTTCGTTGCGTTGCTGGGCGCCAGCGGTTCCGGCAAGACCACCTTGCTGCGCAGCCTCGCGGGCCTGGACAGCATCGACAGCGGCCAGTTGCGCGTGCCCAAGGCTCGGGCGGCGGTATTCCAGGAGCCACGCCTGATGCCGTGGAAGCGCGCCTGGAAAAACGTGATTCTCGGCCTGCGGGTTCCCGACGCCAAGGCCCGTGCGGTGCAGGCGTTGACGGAAGTCGGGCTGGCCCATCGGCTGGAGGCGTACCCGGCGACCCTCTCCGGCGGCGAGGCCCAGCGCGTGGCATTGGCTCGCGGCCTGGTGCGCGAGCCCAAGCTGCTGTTGCTCGACGAACCCTTCGCCGCGCTGGATGCGCTGACCCGCATCAAGATGCATCGCCTGATCATCGAGCTCTGGCGCAAACACACGCCGGCCGTGTTGCTGGTGACCCACGACGTCGACGAAGCGATCCTGCTGGCCGACCGCGTGATCGTACTGGCGGAGGGCAAGATTGCCGAGCAACTGCGCATCGACCTGCCCCGTGCACGGGATACCGGCCAGGACGGTTTCCAGGCGATTCGCGCCCGCTTGCTGAGCCTGTTGGGGGTTGAAGTGGACGTCCCGGCCGCCCAGCCTGCGAACGCCAGCGTCAGGCGGTTTGCCCATGGTTGAATTCAGAACCCTTTGCCTGTTGGCGGCTGCACTGCTGATGGGCGGCTGCGACAAAGCCGCTGAAGCGCCGAAGTCTGCATCGGATCTGTCGGGTGTGACCTTGATCCTCGGTGACCAGGCCAAGGGCTTGCGTACGGTGGTGGAGGCCGCCCACGCCCTGGATGGCATCGACTACAAGGTCCAGTGGGCCAACTTCCAGGGCGCCGCGCCGCTGTTCGAGGCCTTGCGCGCCGGCGCCGTGGACCTCGGCCCGGCCGGGGATACACCGGTGCTGGCGGCTGCCACCGGAGGCACGCCGCTGCGTATCGTTGCGGTGCGCCGCAGTCAGGCGCGCAGCATTGCGATCCTGGTGCCGCCCGATTCACCGATCCACAGCGTGGCCGATCTGAAAGGACGCAATGTGGTGGTGTCGTCGGCCCGTGGGAGCATTTCCCAGTACCTGCTGATCCGCGCCCTGGCGAATGCCGGCGTGGATGAAAAGGACGTCAACGTCGGCTTCGTGCTGCCCACCGATGCATTACCTGCGTTCAACGCCGGCAAGATCGAAGCCTGGGCGACCTTCGGGGTGTACCAGGCGTTCGCCGAACAGCAGGGCGCGCGGGTGCTGATCAGCGGGGAGGGCATCAATACCGGCCTGACGTTTATTACCGCGTCCGATGAAGTGCTCAGCGACCCGCTCAAGCGCCAGGCGTTGCGTGACGTTTTGCAGCGGTTCGCCAAGGCTTTTGAATGGGCGCAGCAGAACCCCGAGGAATACGCACGGGTGTTTGCCACGGTCAACGATATCCCGCTCAAGGTTTCACAGTTGCTGCGCACATGGGGTGATGAGTCGCTGCTGCCGGTAGAGGAGCGGGATGTGCAGGCGTTGCAGCAGGTGGATGATTTGTTTGTGGAAAAGAAGATTTTCCCGCACCGGGTAGAGGTACGGAAACTGACGGATACCGAGGTGTTTTCGCCGCAATCGCTGGCTGGCGCGCCCTGAAGTCGTTGTGTTTTGCCCGGACCTGAGGTCTCATGGGTCCGGGAAAAACTTGCGGGTAGGGAACAGCACTTGATACGGGAAGAACTGGCGCAATATGGCGGTATCACCGTCATGATTCCGGCCGCAGTGGTGATCGCCGTCTGGCTCTGGTATTCCCGGCCCCAGGCGGTCAAGTGGTGGCTGATGACCATCGCCTGCACCTATTCCATCGTGGCGTTCAGCAAGTTGCTGTTCAAGGGCTGGGGCGTGGCGCTCCAGCAACTGGATATTGCGGTGCTCAGCGGTCACGCCATGAATACGTCGTTGATGGTGCCCGTGGCGATGAGCCTGGTGGCGCGCCGGGTCAACCCCGAGTGGCGCTGGCCCGCAGCTATCGCCGGGATGTTGATCGCCGGCTGGTTCAGTGCCTATTGCGTGGCACCCTATATTCACCCACTCAACGAAGCACTGGCCGGTGGCTTTTTGGGCGGCATGGCGGCACTGGCGTTTCTGTGGCGCCTTGAGGTGGTTGAAGTGCGGGTTTCCCCATCGTTGATCGGTGGGGGAATGGTGATCCTGTTGTTAAGTGCGATGGCACCCAAGTACAACGCCGAGAAGCTGCTCAACCATGTGGCAGTGGCCGTATCAGGTGCCGACCAGGCCCATCAGGAGCCTTCCTGGCGGGCCTCTTCCATGCAGTTGAACGCCGAGTAAGTGGCCAGGTCCAGGGCCAGGTTACTTTCCACCAGCAGCTCCAGCAGCACCGTCTGGCAATTGAAGCGCCGGGCATCGCCACGGCGCTGCGAACGCTTCATCTGCTTGAACAGCGTGTCGGTTATGTCCTGCGGTGAGATGCCGCGCAACTGATCCAGCCAGTGGGACATGATCCGGGTGTTGCGCGCATATTGCTCCGCCGGCAGTTGTTCGTGCGGTGCCAGGCCCACGAAACCTTCAAACGTGTTCGTCAGCCTTTTCAAGGCGTAGGCCCGTTTCAGATCCTCATAAATGCTCATGGCCGCTCCTCGGTGCAGGAAATATTCGCCAATAGTTCGGCCGTCTTCATTTGCATCAGGTGGCTGTCGCCGCGGCTCTCCACGCACAGGCAGATGGACAGGGGATTGCTCACCTGCAACTTGAAGCGCCAGTCGGCAAACACCATTGAAAGCCCGGTACAGGATTCGTCACTGTCCAGGGAATGGCCGGCGTATAACACCTGCATGCGTTCTACAACGGTGGTTGAACTATTAACCTTGACGTGAATGTTTCCCGAAGAAGGAAACAGGCCGATACGCTCTACCAATAGCTTTGAACTTTTCATGGCCGTCCCTCGCTGTTAATTCACGTATTACTTTATTCTCAAGAGGTGAAAAAGTAAGCGGATGTTATTTTTAGTCTGTTATTAAGTTGAATGTTATTTCTTGTCTGTTCAGCGCCGCTATCAGTCACTTCTTTGCACTCGGTTGATTTCTGCCAATGGCAAGTTGATGCGTTGTTCCCGTTGCAGGAAGTTCATCAGCAACACCACACGTTCCTCACCGTCCATGGCCAGGAAGACCGCTTCAAGTTCGGCAAACGGCCCTTCATTGATGCGCACGCTTTCGCCGGGCTGCAACAGGGCGCTCACCACGGCCTGGTGGTCGCGCTCCTGGAGTTCGTCCACCAGCGTGTCGCTGATGGGCAACGGGTGCGCGCCGAATGCCACCACCCGCGACACACCGCGGGTCGAGCGCAGTGAGCTCCAGCTGTCCTGCTGGCTCATTTGAATAAACAGATAACCGGGAAACAACGATTCACGGGTGGTCCTGCGCTGGCCCTTCAACAGCCGTTCGCGTTTATAGGTAGACCGGAAGCAGGTATAGCCCTGGCGCTGGAGGTGCTCCTCGGCGCGCTCGTCCTGCCGGGATTTGCACTGGACCAGGTACCAGGCTTTGTTGGCATTTGCGCTCATGGGAGTTCCTCTTCCTATATAAGGCGATACGTGACAAGGCTGTAATTTAAAGCCGATGGGGGTGATGAAGTAATGAATGTTATAAATTGTCGGGTTGAAGGCGGTGGTTGTTATTTTTCGTCCGGAGATAATTTTGGGGGAAGTAAGGGTTACGTGTTAATAAATACTGCCGTGAAGTAATAAAGTTGAAGAGGTTGCTTCATGGGGTAATGGATGGCCCGGGGATAGTGCCTTGTTTAAAAGAGTGTTGATTGTCTGTATTGGCAATATTTGCCGTAGTCCCACCGCGGAAAGTCTTTTGCGTGGCGCACTCCCGTGCTCCGATATCAAGATCAGTTCTGCAGGTATTGCCGCGTTGGTCGGCAAGCCGATTGAAACCACCGCCCGTGCGGTACTCGAAGCCCACGGTCATCCGGCCGACAAGCACCAGGCCACCCAGTTGGCGCCACAGGCGATCAGTGAAGCCGACCTGATCCTGGTCATGGAACGACAGCACATCAATGCCGTGCTCAGCATGGCGCCCGAGGCACGAGGCAAGGTCTTGCTGCTGGGCAAATGGCAAAACGAGCGAGAGATCAGCGACCCGTACCGTCAAGGCAAGGCCGCGTTTGTGCACGCTTATGCGTTGATCGAAGAAGCTGTAAACGCATGGGCGCAGCGTCTTGCACGCTGATCGCCACTACTTTTTGAATCGAAATAAAGGCTAAGAATCCGACTTATGCAGCAAACGCCAGCAGTCACCGTACAGGAAGACGATAACGGGGAGATTGATCTCCTCGGTCTGTTTGGAACACTGATCGACCATAAATGGCTGATCGCTGCGGTGACCGGTGCCTTTATGGTCACTGGCGCCGCCTATGCGGTGCTGGCAACCCCGGTCTACCAGGCGAATGCCCTGCTGCAGGTCGAAGCGAAAAAGAACGACTTGCTGGGCTTCTCGGACATCGGCGGGATGCTGGGCAAGGAGTCGCCGTCGGCCACCGAGATCGAGCTGATCCAGTCCCGCTACGTGATTGGCAAAACCGTCGACAACCTGAAACTCGATATCGTCGTACAGCCGATGTACTTCCCGGTGGTGGGTGAGTTCCTGGCGCGCCGCTTCCAGAAGGCCAACCCCGGTGCAATCGCCGAGCCGCTGCTGGGCCTGGACGGCTTCGCCTGGGGCGGCGAGTCGCTGAAGATCTTCAAGCTGGACCTGCCCGACGGGCAATTGGGCAAGAAGCTGACCCTGACCGTGGGTGAAAACGCGCACTACACCCTGGTGGATGAAGATGACCAGGTGCTGGCGGCCGGCGAGGTCGGGCAGCCGTTCGAGCAAAATGGCGTGGCATTCCAGATTGAAGAACTGCGCGCCAAGCCCGGCACGCGTTTCCGGGTGATCCGCAATGCGCGACTGACCAGCATCCTCGACTATCAGGAAAACCTGGATGTGGTCGAGCGAGGGAAGGAGTCGGGCATGATCGGCCTGGCGCTGGAAAGCACCGAGCCGGACCAGGCGATCAAAATCCTCAATCAGATCGCGGCGATCTACGTGCGGCAGAACGTGGAGCGCACCTCGGCTGAGGCGGCGCAAAGCCTGGCGTTTCTCAAGGAGCAACTGCCGGAGGTCAAGAAGGACCTGGAAAAAGCCGGGAAGGCCTTGAATGAATACCAGACCCGCAGCAAGTCGGTGGACATCACCTTGGAAACCAAGGCGATTCTCGACCAGATCGTGGGCCTCGATACCAGCATCTCCGAGCTGAAGCTGCAACAGGCCGAGATGGACCGCAAGTTCACCCGCCAGCATCCCGCGTATCGCGCATTGCTGACTCAGATCGGCGAGCTGACCAGCAAGCAGCAGAGCCTGGCGAGCCGGGTCGAGAGCCTGCCTTCCACCCAACAGGAACTGCTGAGCCTCACCCGGGATGTCGAGGTCGGCACGGCCATTTACACCCAGTTGCTCAACAAGTCCCAGGAACTCGATGTGATGCGCGCGGGCACCGTGGGCAACGTGCGCCTGATCGACACCGCAGACGTCAATTTCTTCAAGCCGATCAAGCCGAAAAAGATCCTCATCGTGCTGATCGCGACGCTGCTGGGCGGCTTCCTGGCGGTGACGCTGGTGCTGCTGCGCAAGGCGCTGAACCGTGGCCTGGAAAGCCCCGAGGCCATCGAGCAACTGGGCTTGCCGGTGTACGCGTCGATTCCGTACAGCACGCTGCAAAAGGTCGAAGAAGACAAAATCACCCGCAGGCGTGGGCGTGCCGATGCCGGTTCTTCATTGCTGGCCATCAGTCACCCCACGGACCTGGCAGTGGAGGCCTTGCGCAGTTTGCGCACCAGTTTGCACTTCGCGATGCTCGAGGCGCCGAATAACCGGATCATGATTTCCGGCCCCAGCCCCGAGGTGGGTAAAACCTTTGTCTCGGTGAACCTGGCGGCGGTCATCGCGCAAACCGGGCAGCGCGTGTTGTTGATTGACGTGGATATGCGACGGGGCTACCTGCACAAAGTGCTGGGCGTGCCGGCCAAGGATGGGCTTTCCGACATCCTCTCCAATCAATGCACCCTTGAATCCGCCATCCACAAAACCGGCGTTGAAAACCTCGACATCATCAGCCGCGGGCAAATACCGCCGAATCCTTCCGAGCTGCTGATGCACCGCAACCTGACCGAGCTGTTGGCGCAGGTCAGCGAACGGTATGACCTGGTGATTCTGGATACGCCACCGCTCTTGGCCGTGACCGACGCAGCCATCGTGGGACGGCAATCGGGGACCAACCTGATCGTCACCCGCTATGGCTTGAACCCGGCAAAAGAGATCGAGCACACCATGCGCCGATTTGCCCAGAACGGCATCGTGCTCAGGGGTGCGATCTTCAACGGCGTTGAAAAGAAAGCGTCGGCCAAATATGGCTACGGCAACTACGGGTATTACCAGTACGAGTACCAGGCTGATCGGAGCTGATTCACCACTGTAATTGCAGGATAGAGGTCACGTTTTCAGGAAATGAACGAAAAATCCTGGGGCGGTAGCGTGCCAAATTCAAATCAGCATAAAGAATACCCAGCCATGTTTTACCTGTTATCCCTTATCGCGCTGTCAGCGGGTTTGCTCGCGGCGAAAAATCCAAAATACTCAATCGTAGTGTTCGGGATAATGCTGGCTGTTATTCCCACGGGTAACTCCTACAGCGAAATAATCTCGCTCAAGGGTATCTACTTCTTTGACTTTTATATCGTCGGCGGGCTGGGCGCACTGCTGATCCGGCAGGTGGCTACACAGAAGAAACAATTGACGGTGCCGGGCGGCCTGCTTTTTGGGTGCGGGCTGTATGTGGTGTTACTCGCCTGCGGCCTGCTGGAGTCCTCGAACAAGTACCTGTTGAAGGATGTTCGGCCGTTTATAATGATCCTGTCATTTATCGTGCTCTCGAACATCGCGACCCTTGCCGCAAAAACGCTGAAGTTGCAGACAGTGCTCCTGCTATTGATCGCGATGACCGCCTTCAATGTACTGGACATTGCCTGGTTACGCTTGGGCTTGTACAAGTTTCAAGACGTCTACTATGAAGAAAACGCCTACCGCTACCTGGACGGCGGTACGTACGCCGCCGTGGCCTATCTGATTTATTACTTCATAGACCCACGGCTGTTCGAACACAGGAAAAAGCTCGCAAGCATTTGCCTGGCCACTTCATTCATCTGTTTGTTCATTGCCAACTCTCGCTTCATCTTTGTCTCGGTGTTTGCGGCGATCATCATCCACCAATACACCCGGCCCGCCCGCATGATAGGCGTTGCCCTGGCCGGGGCGGTGGTGCTGATGGCGTTCATTGGCATCAGCAATATGATCGGGGCTGATCGAATCAATGATGGTTTGTCGTCCGAAGGCATGGCCGCCCAATTGGCCACGCGCTTCAGCCCGGCGCTGGAGTTGATCCGCGGCATGAACCCGCTGCATTACTTTGTGGGACTGGGCGCGGGCACGCCGTTCGAGATTCCCTGGTTCGAGTACCGTGGCCTCGATGACAAGAACTCGAATATCGACAGTGCCTACTTAACCTACTTCGTTAAGTACGGGCTGATCGGCGTGTACTTGTTGTACGTGTTCATTACCTCGATTACCCAGCACATGAACAGCCGGGTGGCGGTTTCGATCGCCATCTTTCTGGGGGTGATGTTCGTTGTCTCGGCCACGCCTTATCAGCCGTACGCCATCGGTATCGCGTATGGCGCGATTGTGCTGCGGGTCTGTTCCGAACACACCGCCAGGCAACGCAAAAAGATCCTCAAGCCTGGCCAGCCGCTGATAACCACACCCTTGCAGGTGAATGCCGGATGAACAGCACACTGTTGAAAAAGTTCGTGTCCAGTACGGCATGGAGTTTCGTTTCTGCCGTGGCCACCAAAGTGTCGGTGGTCATCACCGGCATCCTGGTTGCCCGGGTATTGGGTGCGCAATCGTTTGGCGAGTATGGCTTGATCCAGAGCGCGATTGTGATGCTTGCCAACGTCGCCGCCCAAGCCACCACCACGGCGACGGCCAAGCATATCGGGCAGTTCAAGGAGACCTGTCCCGAGAAGACCGGCAGGGGCATTGCGCTGACGCTGCTGTTCTCGGTTGTGTTCAGCGGGATGATCATCGGGACAGCGCTGTTTTTCCCGCACTTTTTCTCCAGCGTTATCCTGGGGGCAGACAGCCTCAGCGCTGCATCGCTGATCGTATTGAGCACCATCACGTTGATTATCCTGTCGGGATGGACCCAGGGCTGCCTGACCGGTTGGGGCCAATACCGGACAATCGCGACCATCAACGGAATCATTGCGATTGTCGCGATTCCGGCGACGTACTTCCTGACCCTGCAGTTCCGACTCAATGGTGCGCTGCTGGGCTTGGCCGGTTCTCAATTGCTGATCGTGTTCTTCAGCGCACTGGCCTGCTGGAAGACTTTGAAGGCCCGAAATACCACGCTGAGTTTCAAAGGTGCAATGACTGAAAAGCACGCAGTGCTGTCGGTTGGCCTGCCGGTATTGCTGACGGGGTTGATGGTCGCCCCGATGAACTGGTTCGCCAACAAGTTGCTGGCGGAAACAACTAACGGCCTTGCCGCATTGGGCATGTACGCCGCCGCGATGCAATGGAACGCGATCTTTTCCCATGTTTCCGTGGTGTTGGGCTCTGTGCTGGTGCCGATGCTGGCCGCCGCGCTGGGCGGTAAAAGCCGCAAGTTGGACGCCTTGAACTTTCTGTCGGGCTGGCTGGTGGTGTTGGTGATCATACAGCCGGTGATCATGTTCCCCGAGTTGCTGGCCAAACTGTATGGCAGCAGTTTCCTGGGGCGGGATTTTGAAGTGACATTAGTCCTGGTAATCCTGGGTTCGCTGCTCAGTGCATTCAAGTCCGGTATTTCAAGAAAAATGATCGTGATGAACCTGGCCTGGTTCAGTGTGATGAGTAACATTCTATGGGGAGTGTTATTCATTGCCGGAGCACTGTGGCTTCGGGAAGAAGGTGCAATCGGGATTGCCAAGGCATTTATTGGTTCGCAGTTTATTCACTTCCTGCTGGGACTGCCGTATTTCGTCTACAAGAAGATATTACCTCTGGAGTTGCTCGTATCTCCCAGGATCCTGATCTTGTGGACGTTGCCTCTCATCAGTTTCATATCAAGCGCCTACGTCGAAAGTGTGCTGTATCGATTGATGATCATGGCGCTGATATTTATCTACATTCTCGCAACAACGTTTGCCTTGAATGCCGTGTTTAATGACCCCGTGGAAAATGGAAGCCCAGCATGAATGTCAGCAAAGTATATATCCGGGGGGCATACGGTCCTGGTAATTTGGGTGATGACGTATTAATGCTATGCGTGATCAATATTCTGAAAAAACGCTTTAAGGAATCGGATATAGCGGTGGGTGTCGATCATCCGCAGATCGCCAGGAACTTCAACCCGCGTATCAAGTGGCTGCACATCAAGGAGCCGGTCAAGGCTGACCTGGTGGTGTTGGGCGGTGGGGGCCAGTTCTTCTCGTTTATCCCACCGGCCAAAGAGGCGGCTGCCAACAAAGGCATCGTGGCGAAGCTGTGCAAGAGCATCAAGGCGCAGACCGACCTGAAGTCCACGCTTCTGCGTTTGTATGTCGGGTTGCGCGGTGGTGTCGACAGGATCTATTTCCACCGGCGCCTGGCAGCGTTCTGCATTGGCCTGGGCCCCTTCGATGGCGGCGGCAAGCTGCTGACCCGCGCCGTCAGCGTGATCAATCGCTGTGACTACATTTCCGTGCGGGACGGTACCAGCCAGCAGCATTGCAAGGCCTTCGGAAAGTCCGACGTCGAGGTGTACACCGACCCCAGCCTGCTTTCCGACCTGTGGATCTCCAGCAAAGACCTGGAGGTCGGCAGCCTCAAGAAGGGCAAGTACCTGTCCTTCATCCTGCGCGACTGGCCCCATGACGCGAACGGGCAACAGTTCATCAAGGCGATGGTCCAGGCCGCGGATGAGCTCGCCAAGCGTGGCGAGCAGGTACGCCTGGTCTCGCTGTACAAGGAACGTGACCAGCACCTGATCGACAAGTACCACACGTTCGAATGGTTGTGCTGGGACGCGGCGGGCGATACGCCAGAAACCTTCATGGCGAAACTGATCGTCGAGTCCGACGTGATCATCAGCGCCCGTGCACACGGTGTACTGCTGCCGGCTTCCCTGGGCTTTCCCACCATCGCGGTTGAAATCGAAAACAAGCTGAAAAAAGTCCATGAAATGCTGCCGCAGGGCACCCGGCTGGTCAGCACCCCAGACCCTGAGGTGATCAAGGCCACCATCAGCGAATTTCGGCAATCCAAGGCGCAAATGGCCGAGCACCTCAAGCAGGAGATCGCCCAGCGTTCTTCCCTTGCGCAAAAAGCGGTCGACGACTTTTTGAAATGGGTCGATGAAAAATAAAGTGGAGGGGCAACCGACGTGAAAAAGACAGCCTCGACGCTACTCATTGTGGCGTTCGCCCTGCAGGTGGCTGCCAGCGGCGCATCTGAGTTGAACGACCGTTGCGAGCCAGGCATCAAGAACATCTACCCGTTACTGCCGGACATTTCGCAGATGGCCGACGGGCCCCAGGCGCAAAGCAGCATAAAGGGCAGGGCCAATCTGACGAACAAGGCCTACAGCCAAAAGATCAAGGACATTGCCGTGCATTTTCCGGCCGGCTCCTATGACCCGGGTTCGATGGTGCGCCTTGGGTTGCCCTACGGCGGCATTGAATTCAAATCCCCACTGCCGCAACCGGGCAGGGAATGCCTGGTACTGACCTATGAGTTGAGGTTCGACAGGAATTTCGACTTTGTAAAAGGCGGCAAGCTCCCGGGCCTCTACGGTGGAACCGGCAATACGGGCGGCAAGATACCGAACGGCCATGACGGCTTTTCCACGCGCTACATCTGGAAAGAAAAGGGCGCCGGCGCCATTTACGCGTATTTGCCCACCAGTAAAACCTGGGGCACGGCAGTCGGGTTGGGATCCTGGATCTTTACGGTGGGGCAATGGCACAGGTTGGAGCAACTGGTGAAGTTGAATACGCCGGGGCAGGCCGACGGTGTGATTTCCATTTGGTACGACAACCAGCTGGTGCACTCGGAAACCGGGCTGACGTTTAGAGACACGCCGGAGATCACCATCGACGGCTTGCTGTTTTCGACGTTCTTCGGTGGCAATAACCCGTCTTTCGCCACGCCGGTGAGTACCAATATCCGCTTCAGGAATTTTGTGATGAGTTCACAGCGCGTAACGGATACTTCAGGGCAGGGCGAGTAGATGAAGAACCTGAAACTGAACATCAAGAAGGCCGCTGTTGCGCTGTTCAATACGCTGCTCAGCCTGGCGTTGTTTTTCAATCTGCGACGCGCGTTGCTCCGGGCAACCGGATGCCGGGTGGGCGCCCGGACCACGATCCACCGCAACGTGGTGTTTTTCTCCTTCGGCAACTTCTCGGTCGGGAAAAACTGCACGGTCAATTACGACTGCTACCTGGATAACCGGGCGGGCATCCGCATCGGCGACAACGTCAATATTTCCCATAACACCCGGGTTTATACGCTGGGCCACGATATCGATGACCCCATGAGTTGCCTGGTGGGGAAGCCGGTGTTGATTGAAGACAATGCCTGGATCTTTCCCAATGTGATGGTGATGCCAGGCGTCACCATCGGAACAGGCGCGGTTGTTTATCCGGGCAGTGTGGTCACGCGCAACGTTGCAGCGTATTCGATCGTGGGTGGCAATCCGGCCAAACATATCCGCTTCAGAAACAACACTATTCGATACAACGCCGACTTTCCGATCTGGTTTGCAGTGTAAGCAATCTCACTGGCCCCACCTTTATTTATGCAGGACTCTGACGTGAAATCATTAATGATTGCATGGATTGGCTATCAACGACGCGCCGATACCATGAAGCAATACTGGGCGTATGACATTCTGCATCTGCCCAACCAGTTCAAGAAGAAATCCGCGCGGCCGCTGGATTACTTGATCAAGTCGTTTAAAACCCTGAAGACCCTGTTGGCCGGTTCGCCTGACGTGCTGTGGGTGCAGTTGCCGCCGAGCCCGGTATTGCATATAGCACTGGCCTACAAGTTTATATTCAACCGCCGGCTGAAGATTATCGCCGATGCCCACAACAGCCTGTTGCGCAAGCAATGGATAGGCTTTCCGGGCACGGTAGCGCTGTTGAATAGAATCGATGCCGTCGTCGTTCATAATTTTAAAGTCAAAGAAGAGTTGGCCGGCCTGGGCGTCAAGGACACCAATATCTTTATCCTGGAAGACTTGCCGTGTGACTTTCACGCGGCGCCCGCCAGTGAGCGCGAGACACCCTATGTACTGTTTCCGTGCTCGTTTGATATCGATGAACCGATCGAGATCGTGATCAACGCCGCCCGGGAAATGCCCGGTGTCGACTTCCTGATCACCGGCAAGCATCAGGGCAAGCTCTCCGAGGAGCTCGTGGCGTCACTCCCCGAGAACATCAAGCTGACCGGCTTCCTCAGCAAGGCGACCTTTGAACAGCTGCTGTGCCACGCGAATGTGGTGCTCGGCCTGACCACCCGCGACAACGTCCAACTGAGCGTGGCCAACGAAGCGGTCAGCGCCGGCAGGCCGATGGCGCTTTCGAATACCACGGTACTGCGCTCGTTGTTTTCCGAGGCGGCGGTGTTTGTCGACACCCTGGACCCGCTGTCCATCAAGGCCGGCGTCGCGCAGCTCATCGCCAATCAAGAAACCTATAAAGAGAAATCGGCCTTGCTCAAAGCCAAGCGAATAACCCGCTGGAAAGGCCAGGCCCAACTGTTAAGAACTGCCGCCACTATTTAATGATGTCTATTACACCTGACAGGAAGGGAACCGTCATGAGTCAATCAAGTGATGTTTTATTGATTTGTTCTGGAGGTGGGCACTGGGTACAAATGAGCAAGTTGCTGCCTGCCTTCGACGGTCAAAAAGTTACCATCGCCACCGTTGATATCAGCATTGGCTCGCAGTATCCAACCCATGCCTTCGCGCAAGTCCCGGACTTTAATCGCAGTGAACCGTTGAAGATCATCAAGGGCTTTTGCCAGATCTTTGCGATCGTTTACCGCAGCAAGGCCAGGTACGTGATCTCCACCGGGGCGGCACCGGGGTTGCTGGGGCTGGTCGCGGGAAAACTGATGGGCAAAAAGACCCTGTGGATCGACAGCATTGCCAATCCCAAGAAGCTCTCGTTGTCCGGCAGGATCGCTGTGTATTTTGTCGATGAGTTGCTGACCCAGTGGCCCACGCTGTCGCAAAACAGCCGCGCCCAATATAAAGGGAGGATTGTATAAATGATATTTTGCAGCGTTGGCACTCAAGCACCCTTTGAAAGAATGCTCGGCTACTTGCATGAGTGGAGTCATGCAAACCCGCAGGTCCCGATTGTTGCCCAGGTGGGCAATAACGAAAATGACCTGGGGCGCATTACGGCTTATAAGACCATCGCCGAGCCGCTGTTTTCCAAGAACTTCAATGCGTCAAAGGTGATTGTTTCCCATGCGGGCATGGGCAATATCATTCGCTCCCTTGAACTGGGCAAACCGATTGTTATCGTCCCGCGCGACAGTCGGCGTGGAGAACACATCAATAATCACCAGTACGACACCGCCGAAAATTTTTCAGACCTTCCCTCTGTGTTTATCGCCCATGATAAAGATGCGTTCTTTTCGGCGATCGATTCGGCGCTTAACTACAGCAGTGCCGAAAGTTCACTGGACTTTACCGAAAGGGACCGCTTGATCAGTTATGTGAAGTCATTCACTTCTTAAGTTTCGGCTGTTTGTCAATCCGCTCTTATTGCCTTTAATCATCGAGTAATCGTTATGATCCCAGTTATATTGTCTGGCGGTTCAGGCACGCGCCTGTGGCCGCTTTCAAGAGCGCTTAAACCAAAGCAGTTTATTGCGCTGCACGGTGACTTGAGTTTGTTTCAAGCCACCTTGGATCGCATCAAGAACCTGTCGATAGAGGGCGAGACCGTCAGCCCGCCGATCATTGTGTGCAACGAAGAACACCGTTTCATCGTGGCCGAGCAAAGTCGATCACTGGACGTGATCCCGCAGAAAATCCTCCTTGAGCCGACCGCCCGCAACACCGCCCCGGCGATTGCGGCGGCAACCCTGTCGGCGCTGGCGGATGGGGACGATCCGATCCTGCTGGTGCTGGCGGCGGACCATGTGATCGGCGATACCCAAGCGTTTAATGCGGCCTTGACGCTGGCCAAGGTGGAAGTCAACAAAGGCAAGATCGTCACCTTCGGGGTTGTGCCCACCAAGCCGGAGACCGGCTACGGCTATATCCGTACTCAAGCGGCTGCGGTGGACGGCGCCGCGCATGTCGATGCCTTCGTGGAAAAGCCCGACCTGGCGACCGCGCAAGGCTACCTGGAACAAGGTAACTACTTCTGGAACAGCGGCATGTTCATGTTCCGCGCCTCGGTGATGAAGGCCGAGCTGGAGCGCCTGAGCCCGGAGATCATGGTGGCCGCGGAACTGTCCCTCTCCAACGCGGCCCATGACCGGGATTTCACCCGGCTCAGCCAGGTGGATTTTGTGAACGCACCCAACGTGTCGATCGATTACGCGGTGATGGAAAAGACCCACATCGCGTCGGTGGTCATCCTCGATTCGCCGTGGAGCGACCTGGGCGCCTGGGACTCAGTGTGGGAAGCGGGCCTCAAGGATCAGAACCAGAACTGCACCCAGGGTGACGTGCTGCTGCAGGACGTCACCAACAGCTATGTGCATGCCAGCCACCGCCTGGTCACGGTTGCAGGGATCAATGATGTGGTGGTCGTCGAGACCGCCGACGCGATTTTGGTGACCACCAAGGATCACGCGCAAGACGTCAAGAAAATAGTCGCGCAGCTGACTGAAAAGCACCGGATCGAGAGCACCAGCCACCGCGAAGTCTATCGGCCGTGGGGCAAATATGACTCGGTGGACCAGGGCTATCGGTACCAGGTGAAGCGGATCACGGTGAAGCCGGGGCACAAGCTGTCGGTGCAACTGCACCACCACCGGGCCGAGCACTGGATCGTGGTGTCCGGCACCGCGAATGTGCAAATCGCCGACAAGCAAGTGCTGCTGACCGAGAACCAGTCCACCTACATCCCCATTGGCGTTGTGCACTCCCTCGAAAACCCGGGGCGAATCCCGCTGGAGCTGATTGAAGTCCAATCGGGCTCGTACCTGGGCGAGGACGACATCATCCGCTTTGAAGACCGCTATGGCCGCCTCGAGCTTGTTTAAAGGAAGATTGAAATGAATGTAACTGTATTTGGAATCGGCTATGTGGGTCTTGTGCAGGCAGCGGTGCTGGCCGACGCGGGGCATGAGGTGTGTTGTGTCGACGTGGACGCGACTAAAGTCGAGAACCTCAAGGCCGGCATTATTCCGATCTTTGAGCCCGGGCTGAGTGCGCTCGTCCAGAAGAACCATGATGCCGGACGCTTGCACTTCACCACCGACGCCCCGCAAGGCGTGCGGCATGGAGAGGTGCAGTTCATCGCCGTGGGCACCCCGCCTGATGACGATGGCAGCGCCGACATCAAGTACGTGCTCTCCGTTGCCGCGACCATTGCGCTCAACATGACCGAGCCGAAGATTATCGTTAACAAGTCCACGGTGCCGGTGGGGACGGCGGACAAGGTCCGGGCGAAGGTGTCCGAGGTGTTGACGTCGCGGGGGCTCGAGGTGGAGTTCCACGTGATCTCGAACCCCGAGTTCCTCAAGGAAGGTTCGGCGGTCGCCGACTGCACCCGGCCCGACCGGATCATCATCGGCAGCGACAGCAGTTACGCCGTGGACCGCATGCGGGAGCTGTATGAACCCTTCAACCGCAACCACGAAAAGATCATCACGATGGACATCAGGAGTGCCGAGCTGACCAAGTACGCGGCCAACTGCCTGCTGGCCACCAAGATTTCCTTCATGAATGAAATGGCCAATTTCGCCGAACGCTTGGGCGCCGACATTGAGGCGGTTCGTAAAGGCATTGGCTCCGATCCACGGATCGGCTACGACTTTATCTACCCAGGCTGCGGTTATGGCGGCTCGTGCTTCCCGAAAGATGTGCAGGCGCTGGAGCGCACCGCGTCGTCGATCGGCTATCAGGCAACGCTGTTGTCTGCCGTCGAGGAAGTCAACAAGCGCCAGAAGCAGCACCTGTTCGGGCATATTCACCACCACTTCGGCGGCCAGCTGGAGGGCAAGACCTTCGCCATCTGGGGCCTGGCCTTCAAGCCCAATACGGATGACATGCGCGAGGCCTCGAGCCGCGTGTTGATCGAACAACTGCGCAGCGTGGGTGCCCGGGTCCAGGCATTCGACCCCGAAGCGATGGCCGAGACCCAGCGCATTTACGGGATGAACGAAGACCTGTTGCTGATGGGCACCAAGGAAGCGGCGTTGCAAGGTGCCGATGCGCTGGTGATCGTGACCGAATGGCGGGAGTTCAAGGCCCCGGACCTGGACTTGATAAAAGAAAAACTGAGCACGCCGGTGATCTTTGACGGCCGCAATATATTTGATCCGCAGCGTATGAAAGCCAATGGTTTCGAGTATTACGGTATTGGTCGCGGGTTATCGGTACGCCCCGTTGTTTAATCCTGACGATTATTAACATTGGTGGTTTGAGCTATCCACAAGTGAGATGATTTCGAGGAGGTTAAGTGCGTGATCCAACAGGATCTTTGCGCAGTTTGCATAGCCTGTTTATCTCCGTTCCATCACTACGCCCTTATTGCATTATTTGATAAGGGGTAAATATCGAGAAGGAGTCTGATATGAGGAAAATACTGTTGGCCGGCGTGCTGGCCTTTAGCAGTACTGCGGCATTGGCGGCAGGTGAAGTCGCGAGCGAGGCCTTGAGCGATGCGGCCGGCGCGAGCGAGCCCCTGTCGTTGAGCACCCCGCTCGTGGGCGGCGTGACGCTCGGTGAAACCGTCGGGGTCGGTACCGCGGTAGTCGGCGCTGCGGCGGCGGCTTCCAACTCGGGCGGCAGTTCCAATGGCGGTACTTCCGGCACCGGCGGCACCACCGGTACAGGCGGTACCACCGGTACCAACTAATAACCCGCAATGTGTGTTGTTCAAGATCACCCGGAACTTCTGGGTGATCTTTTTTAGACTCGCCCTCGACTAGCGTAGTGCCATTATGATTCGTAGGTTACCTGTTCTTTTGCTGGCAAGTTTCAGCTTGCACGGCTGCATGTTTTCGCCTGGTCAACATATGGACACCAGTCAAATGTCCAGTGAGGGTTCTTCCGAAAGTACTCGGGTAGAGTTGATTCCCATCACCCCCAAATTGATTGCCATGGATGCCGCCACGCATGTTCGTGAATCGGTGCCGGCAGAACTGTTGTCTTATGTGCCCGGTGGCTATCGCGTCGGTGCCAATGACCTGTTGTTTATCACGGTTTGGGACCATCCCGAGTTGACGGCACCGTCCGGGCCGCAACAGCAGATCGACGCCAACGGGCGCCTGGTTCGCCCCGATGGCACGTTGTTTTATCCGTATATCGGCAACGTCCCGGTGGCCGGCAAGACCATTGAAGAGCTGCGGGCCTTTATCGCCGGGCGCTTGTCGCAATTTATTGAAAGCCCACAGGTCGACGTCAGCGTCCTGCGGTTTGCCAGCCAGACAGTGGTGGTGACCGGGGCGGTGATCAAGGCCGGGCAACAGCCGATCACCACCACGCCATTGAGCGCCGTCGAGGCTATTGGCGCTGCCGGTGTCGACCCTACGAATGCCGACCTCTCGAGCCTGACCCTGACGCGCGATGGCCGTGAGTACACGCTTGACCTGGACAGCCTCAATCGCCAGGGCTCGCAACTGCAGGGCATCTACCTCAAGGGCGGCGACCGGTTGTACCTGCCCTATAACGACCAGAAACGTGTCTACCTGATGGGCGAAGTCAATCAGCCCCGGGCCCTGAGCTTCAAGGGCAAGTCGATCAACCTGACCGATGCCCTGGGTACCGTAGGCGGCTTGAACCAGACCACTTCCAATGGCAATGCGGTCTATGTGATTCGCGGCGTGGACAACCTGGAAGCCGAACCGGCCAAGGTGTTCCAACTCGATGCCCAATCACCTTCCGCGCTGGTGCTGGCCACCCGGTTCGACTTGCAACCCCAGGACATCGTGTACGTCGGGCCGGCCGGCGTGACGCGCTGGAACCGCCTGATCAGCCAGTTGCTGCCGACCGCCAGTGCCATTGGGATTGGTGCCCGATCGGCCAATGACCTCAGTGAAGTCAACAGCAGATAAGGCGTTATCCCGTGGTGAAAATGTTGCCTACCAGCGCCTGCCTGTCGATGGCGCTCTTGTTGTGCGGGTGTAACCCGTTGATGAGGGCGTCGTGGTACACCCTCGAAACTTCTGTGACGGGCCCGGCCCCGATCAACGTGACCCGCGCCCAGGTCGACGCGGTGCCATACCCGCAGATCCTGGTGACCACCGCCGTCAGCGAGGGCGTGATGGCCATGGCCCGGCGCCGGGGCGACCTGCAGTTCTGGGTCGCTTCCGGCAAGCAAGTGGTGATGATGCGTGACGGCCTGGTGGTACGCACTGTCGGGCTGGGTGTTTCCCTGGATGGCACGCGTTTCAGTGGCGAATCGCCGTTCAAGCGCGGGCTCCAGCATCTGCCCGACGGCTACACCGGCACACGCTGGATCGACCTCTACGACGGCAACCGAATCGGTATCGCGGTCAACAGCCGTTTCAGCAGCCACGGTATCGAGACCCTCCGCATTCTGGACAAGGATTACGCCTTGCTGCGCATCGACGAGCAGGTGGACGCTCCCACCTTGAATTTCCGCGCCACCAACCATTATTGGGTCGACCCGCAGGATGGTTTCATCTGGCGCAGCGAGCAGCATTTGACGCCCCGGTTGGCCCTGAAAATCGTGCAATTGCGTCCCGACCGGGAGGCCGCCCGATGAAGTGTTCGAAGCTTTTATGGCTGGGCCTGTTGCTGATCGGCCCCGGCACTGGCCAGGCGGCCGTTACAGTCAGTGGCGAGGTGCGCAGCCCCGGCGCCTTCGAGGTCAAGCCGGGGGCGCGTTTGCTGGACGTTATTCGTGTGGCCCAACCCAATGCAGAAAGCTACTGGTTGGGCGCCGCGTGGCTGCACCAGTCATTGGTGAGCACGCAGGAACGCTTGAAGGCAGGGGTTTTGTTCGATCTGAAACTGCTGCAACGAGGGGCCTTGCTGGATGACCGTGGCGCCCGGGCGGACTTGAGTGCGCGTCTGTATCGACAGGTCGAACAGTTGCCGGTCACCGGCCGCCAGGTGCAAGTGCTGGACCCGATCGCCGTGGAGACGGGGTTCGCGCGCAACGCATTGCTGGATGACGGGGATCGGCTGGTCTACCCCGTGAGGCCGTCCACCGTGCACGTGCTCGGCGCGGTCGCGCAGTCCTGTGATGTGCCGTACCGGGCCATGCGCGAGGTGCGGGATTATGTTGGCGACTGCACGGTCCTCGATGACGCCGAGCGCGATGATCTGTGGCTGATCCAGCCCGACGGCCAGGTACGGCGCGTGGGCGTGGCGGCGTGGAATCGCGAGGACGGCGTGGTGGCGGCCCCCGGCAGCAGGATCCTGGTGCCGATCCGCAGCGACGACCTTGAGACGCCGACCCCTGATCTCAACCAACAACTGGCCGAGTTTTTCGCCACTCAACCGTTGGCTGAGGTGAACCCTTGAATTTACGTTTTGCGGCTGTACTGCTGTTGCCTTGCGGGTTGGCTCACGGTGACCCCCGTTACACCCAAAATGATTTCGGCGGCGTGGGCCTGCTACAGACCCCCACCGCACGCATGGCCCCGGCGGGAGAGTTGAGCGCCAACGCCAACCGCACCGATCCCTACTCGCGCTACAGTTTTTCCCTGCAACCGTTTGATTGGCTGGAGGGTTCGTTTCGTTATACCGCCATCAGCAACCGCAGGTACGGCGCCGAGGCGTTGAGCGGAAGCCAGAGCTTCAAGGACAAGGCCATCGACTTCAAGGCGCGGCTCTGGGAGGAAAGCCGGTGGGCACCGCAGGTGGCTTTCGGTGCCCGGGACATCGGCGGTACCGGGCTGTTTTCCAGCGAATATTTTGTCGCCAACAAGCGCCACGGCAACCTGGATTTCAGCCTCGGCATCGCCTGGGGCTACCTGGGAAACCGAGGCGACTTCGGCAACCCGCTGTCGGTGTTCGGCAGCAAGTTCAACGACCGGCCCAAGAGCACTGCGGTCGTCGCCAGGGCAGGGGACGTGAACTCCAACGCCTATTTCAGGGGCCGCCCTTCGTTGTTCGGCGGGATCGCCTATCAAACGCCCTGGGAACCCCTGAGCCTGAAACTCGAATACGAGGGCAATGACTACAAGCACGAGCCGTTGGACAACCCGATCAAGCAGGACTCGCCGGTAAACATTGGCGTGGTCTATAAGCTGGCTGACAGCGTCGACCTGAGTGCGGCCTGGGAACGCGGGAATACCGCGATGTTCGGCATCACCCTGCACACCAACTTTGTCAGCCGCAAGGCACCGGTCAAGACCTATGACCCGCCCGCCGAACCGTTGCCGGCGCGCATGCCCACCACCCCGGCCGACCAGGTCAACTGGGCCAACGTCGCCGACAGGCTGCAGCAGAATGCCGGCTACAAGGTGGAGCGCATTGCCCGGCGCGGCTCGGAATTGATGGTATATGGCGAGCAGCAACGCTACTTCTATTCAGCCAAGGCCGTGGGACGCGCCAGCCGGATTCTCGACAACAGCGCCAATCAGGATATCGACTGGTTCACCCTGGTGAACAAGCGCTATGACATGCCCATCGAAGAAACCAGCGTGCCCCGTGACACCTTCCGCGCCTTGGTGAACAACCAGCAGCCGTTGACGGACCTGCACCGTAATACCGAGGTCAATCCGGCGGTTGCCCATCGGGAAACCACGCTCTACAGCGGAAAATCCGAGCCGTTCAACTATGGCCTCGGCCTGGGTTACAAACAGAACATCGGTGGCCCCGACGGCTTGCTTTATCAGTTCACTGCCGACGCCGACGCGGAGTACCGTTTTACCCGCAATACCTGGTGGAGCGGCTTGCTCAGCGCCAACCTGCTGAACAACTACGACAAGTTCACCTACGACGCACCCAGCGGTTTGCCGCGAGTACGCACCGACCTGCGCCAATACATGACCACGTCCGATGTGACGATGCCGAATTTCCAGGTCAACCATGCGCAGCGCCTGGACCGCGACCTGTATGGCATGGTCTACGGCGGCTACCTGGAGTCCATGTACGCCGGGGTGGGCGGCGAGGTGTTGTTCCGGCCGGCGGGCAAGCACTGGTCAGTGGGCGCAGACCTGAACTTCGTGCGCCAGCGTGATTTCAACCAGGGCTTCGGCCTGCGGGATTACCAGACCATCACCGGCCATGTCACCAGCTATACCGAGCTGCCCTATGACACCCTCGCCGCCGTCAGTGTGGGGCGTTACCTGGCGCGGGACTGGGGCACCACCGTCGACATCTCGCGCCAGTTCAAGAACGGCGTGAAGTTTGGTGGCTGGGTGACGCTGACCACCGCCTCGAAGGAAGAATATGGCGAAGGCAGCTTCGACAAGGGCATCTATATTTCCGTCCCCTTCGACGAATTGATGAGCACCTCGACGATGCGTCGGGCCAACGTCGTATGGGCGCCACTGACCCGTGACGGCGGCGCACGCCTGAACCGCGGCTATTCGCTGCAGACCATGACTGACGGGCGTGACAGCGAGTTGTTCTATAACAACTTCGAGAAGATCACGGAGTGACGGTGCGGCATCTGCCGACAAGGTTATCGACTGCCCGGCGTTGAATGCGCCGGGCAGTCGCCAAGCCAGAACGCTACAGCGCCAGGTGCAATGCCGGCGCGCAACACTTGCCTGACTTTCCTCTTTGATGACTATGCGAATGGCCCGGGCCCGGGCGTTGCTGTGGGCGCTATCGTTGCGCCTTGCGGGGAGTGGTGGCGGGGAGGGCGCAAAGCGCGCCTGGTGCCCCGCGCCGCCGATGCAGCGGCACGGGGAAGGGCGGGGTCAGTAGATGTCTTTGGACAGCAGGGTAAACGGCGTCTTGAACAGGATCTTGATGTCCAGCCACAGCGACCAGTTGTTGATATAGCGCAGGTCGATATCGACGCGTTGCTGCATCTTCTCCAGGGTCTCGGTTTCACCCCGGCAGCCATTGACCTGCGCCAGGCCGGTGATGCCGGGCTTGATGCGATGCCGCGCCATGTACGCGCGAATCTTGCCCGAGTAGTAGTCATTGTGGGCGACGGCATGCGGGCGTGGGCCGACCAGTGCCATATGCCCTTGCAGCACGTTGAACAGCTGGGGCAGCTCGTCGATGGAGGTGCGGCGGATAAAGCGCCCTACGGGGGTAATGCGTGAGTCGTTGCGGCTCGCCTGGCGCACTTCGTGGTCGTCATGCACGCGCATCGAGCGGAACTTCCAGACCTTGATCACCTCGCCGTTCCAGCCGTGACGATCCTGCTTGAAAATTACCGGGCCGGGAGAGGTGAGTTTGATCAGCAGGGCGAACAGCAGCAGCAACGGGCTGAGCAGGATGATCGCCAACAGGGCCAGGCTCTTGTCCAGCAGCGACTTGCTCAGTGCTGCGGTCGGCCGGCTGGTCAGCGGGCTTTCATTGAGGAAGATCGCGGGCAATCCATCCACCTCGGCCACGCTGTGGTTGAGCAGCAGCATGTTGTTGAGGTCGGGCACCCAGATCACGTCCACGCTGATCTCCAGCAGGTTGAGGTACAGCGCCTCGATGTGGGTCGCTTCCTGGAGAGAGTGAGTGATGTACAGGCGGCGGATACCGTGCTGGCGGATCAGCGCGGGAAGATCGGGCAAGTCACCGAGGATCTGAGGCTGGGTGCCGGCCTGGGGGGAGGTGGTGCGGGGACCTACGAGACCGACCAGAGGGGAGCGTTTTTGCCTGGCGAGAGTATTGGCCAAGTCGGTTGCAAGTTTTCCCGTACCAATAATCAGCGATTTCTGGCGCTCATGTAGTTGCCGGTGGTAGTACCTGGATAGACTGTGAATGGGAATGTAGCAAAGGGCTAGTATTGGATAGCTGACAGCAGCCCAGAGTAGCAGGATCTCGAAGGGAAACAGCGAACTGGCATTACAGGCTATGCCGACCGCGAACAATATGCCCAGGGTCAATAACCAGCCGGTGAATAATCGTCCCAGCCCAACAAAAAAGTCATCTTTTTTGCTATAGACGTCACATAACATGTAGGCCGGTATAGAGGCCAGTATTGTAATGGCTGCCAATATCCGGTAATGGGATTCCAATTGCCCGGTCTTGAAAAGTACCAGTGAAAACAAAAGTACAACGACCACACTCAGGGCAATTGCCCACTGTCCCCAAAAGGTCAGGCCTTTGGGTGTAAGGTTACGATGCATTCTTCTGTTGTTAAGCATACTTCTGCTCCCTGTGGTATCCACTCACGTGCTGGCAGGTTAAAGCGAGGCGTGGTTTTAATGACTATCAAATGGCAGGCGCACGCGTAGGCGTGCGTATTGATAGTAATAAATGGCAGGGAGCAATGGCTGACGACTTATAACGCGGTCATGTTGTTATAAAATGGCAGATAGAAAGGCGTTCTAATAGGCAGGGTGAATTGTAATTTTTATGAAATAATTATTGTTCTGTGACGTTTGCGCGACTGCTCAGCGGGCTTTTTATTTTTTGTGTCAGGCAGTAGCCACGGTTACGCACCGCGCGGAACAGGCGTTCGCCATCATTCACGCGCTTGAACTTGTCCTGCAATCGGCTAAGGCACATTTCAAGCCCGCGATAGAGGTCGGGCTCACGTCCGATGTTGCGGATAAGTTCTTCCTTGCTGACCACACGTTCTTCATGGTTCAACATTTTCTTGATCAATGCCGACTCAATAGTGGTCAAGGAAATGCGTAGCCCACCTTTCACCAGCGCACGATCTTGCTGGGTAAGTAGCCAGACATCGGGGCCGCGTAATGCAGAGGATGAGTTAACTGTTTCCGCGGTGGTGTTATTCAGGTCCGTGTGTGTGACGTCTGATTTTAGAGCCGTGATGTTAGGTTTTTTTGATGCGTCGTAAAGTTGTCGGGTCAGCCGATTACTGGCTTCGTAAAGTCTTTTGGCGGCGACATAGTTACTGAGCCACAGATTGAAATTCTGCTCTTTGGTAACGGCGTAGGAACTGGTCGAAGCGTCCGATGTTTTTTCCACGGTTTCGATCAGCGGCCCGCTGTCGACGTCGTAATGTAAAAATGCCACATTTGGCGTGAAATCGTGCAGTGCGATTGACGGGTACGTCGATGTAAATGTGTGTTTCTTGAGAGAACTCATGGCATTCACCGATTCCAGGAAAGTACGGGGGTTCATAAACTATCAGCAGGGGAGAAGTAGGGGCCCTGAAAATAGTCAAAAGGCAAGCGTCTGGCGAGAAGTGCGCTGTCGGCGTGCTCGACGTTGTCGGCGATGAAGGAGACCCGGGTGGTGCTCATCAGCCCCAGCATCTGGTCGTAAAGCCGGTCGAACAGGCCCGAGCGGGTGTTCAGACTGAGCCTGAGGGCCGAGTCTGGAAAAGGCATTTTTATATAGTCATAAAGACTCAAGTCGATCAGCAGGTCGGTGTTTTTTGTATTTAATGTGTAATTGTTATAGGCAAGCTTCAGGTTGCTCTGGTCTTTCAGGCTATACAGTTGACGGATCATGCTCCGGCGTTCCAGCGGGCCCGGAAGGGTGTCCAGTGTATTTTCAACGCTGACAATGAGTTGTTGTCTGTTTTTTTCCAGCGTGTGTGAAGTATCGATAATTTCCTTGAGCAGGTCCTCATTCATCAACAGCGATTGCTCAATTCGGAAAAACTTGTGGAGGCCCGGGCTTTTATCCGCGCGCAAACGTTTACTTGTGCGGGCAAATGAACTCGGCCTGGCATGTTGCAGGGCTTCGCTGTAGGCGTCTTTAAGTTGTTCGGAATAAAACGGGCAGGCGTCATCACGCGGGCTGTCGAGCGCAGGCCCGGCGTGGACGCGGATCTCACTGCCCCACAGCGTGCAACTTCGTTCAAGTATCGCTTGCCGCGAAAAAGTGAAGCAGGCTGACGCCTCACGTAATAAGGTTCCGCTATTCACGGTTCGACCGCTCCCTGACGGGGTGGATATGATTAACCGAAGCCAGCCCTCTGCTTAGTTTGTAGCCGTAACCGCGAATGCTCTGAATTATATTGCTTCCGTAATGTGATTTTATTTTGCCACGTAACCGGCTAATCGATTTTTCGAGGGCCCTTGAATCATAAAATCGGGGATTCAGCCCCATTACCACGGCGATTTCATCATGGCTGAGCAATCGATTATGAATGAGCGCTTCCAGTACTTTCATTTCGACAAAGGACACTTCGAGCTTTTTGCCACCCCCGTAGATGCACATGCGGTCCTGATCGAGTAGCAAATCAGTATTACTTAGCCAGTATGTCTCGCTGAGGAACGCGGCAAACAGGGCAAGTTTTTTCTCGGGCGAGCTCTCGACGACCTTTATGCAGTAATCGGCGCCTGCGAGATAATATTTGGTTTTGCTTAGTGTAGTGGCGAAGGTGACAACCAGGAAAATGGTGCTGCCAGGATTTTCCGATCTGGTTTTTTTAATGATGTCCAGCGTTTGGGTGCTGGCAGAGGGGGTGTCGATCTCTATGATGATGGCACGGTAATGTCCATGGCTTGCATAGGGACCGATTAGTTGGCCGTAGGAGCGTGTATCGACTTTTAGATTTTTCGGTACAGTACGAACTATAAGCTCGCTGAAGTCCTCGGATTTCGATGGGGTCCGTGCAATAGCGAGGACGTTGGAAAAATGCATCACGTTGCTCCCTTTTCCGGCATGCGAGGCCGTCAATTCAATCGCTGCAGGCGTTTAGATGTTAATCGAATTGAATACGCCAAAACGTGACAAATTTTAACATTCGGCACTTTATTTGCGGGGGGTAAGGCGGATTTCAGGCGGGTGTTGAGAGCGGGTTTGTGGACCGGGGTACTCATATGCTAGTGCAAATTTTTTAGTGTGCGATAAGTATTTTAGGCAGGTTGATTTTTTTTGGCTGGAATGATTTAAGCCTTCTAGTCCCTTAGCTCTAAAAATGCTTATACGTGACTATTTATAATAATCCAGCAAGGCGATAGCGGGCGTCGTGTGCTGGGGGATGCTCGCGCGGTCGGCCAGGTAGCGCGCCGGCGGTTGGCCGATGGCCTTGCGGAACATGGTGATAAAGCCGCTGGCGTTTTCATAGCCAAGGTCCAGCGCCACCGTCTGCACACTTTCGCCTTTCGCCAGGCGCTGCAGTGACAGAATCACATGCAGTTGCCTGCGCCAGCGGCCGAAACTCAGGCCGATCTCCTCCAGCAACAAGCGCGTCATGCTGCGTTCGCTCATGCCGATGCGTACGGCCCATTCGCCCAGGGTGGCCTTGTCGCTGGGGTTGGCCAGCAAACTGTCGGCCAGGCGCCGCAGCCGAGTGTCCCGGGGCATGGGCAGGTGCAGGGCCTCCACCGGTGCCAGTGCCAGTTCGTCCAGCAGCGTGGCCACCAACCGGCCCTGGGCGCCCTCGGTGTCGTACAACGGCGGGAAGCTGACGGCCTTGCTGATCAATTCGTGTAACAACGGCGATACCGCCAGGGTGCAGCATTGCCGGGGCAGGGCGCCGGCGGCGTCGGGGTCGACCAACAGACAGTAGATATCCGCTGCCCCCGACCCGCGCGCGGCATGGGAAAGGCCGCCCGGAATCCACAACGCGCACTGGGGGGGCACGATCCAGATACCTTCTTCGATGACGCAATGAATCACCCCGCGCAACGTGTACATCAACTGGCCCTTGCGGTGCTGGTGCGGTGCGTGCTCCCAACTCGCAGAGGTGCTTGAGGCGCTCACTGCAACCACCGCACGGGGAATTGCATCGGCGAGGGCCGGGCGCAAGGGGTCACGGGTTTCGAGGCGGTGGTTGTACATGGCGGCGCGGCGTCTTGGCTGGAATGCGAAACATTCTGGCCATTCTGTGCAATGGCGTCCAGTGATGGCATGGCTATCATGAGAAACATTCTCGTTAAAGGAGCTTCCCATGCAACTCGACAGTTCAACATTCCCCGTGGTGAAAATCGTGTTTGACGCCCCGAGCGACACTCCCCCGCAAGATACCTTTGGCGCATTCGAGGCCTTGTTGCAGCGCGAGGAACCCTTCGTCCTGCTGCACGAGAAAGCCGTGGATGAAAGCACTCACGAGCACTCCCACGAAGAGCGCAAACAGGCCTCGATCTGGATGAAGAAGCACAAGGTGGCCCTGCGTACTTTCGTCAAAGGCATGATCCAGGTGGAGCCCAGCGCAGCCAAGCGGCTGGCGCTCAAGCCGTTTGCCGTGATGTTCGGCAAGGCGTGGGGCTACCCGTTGCTGGTGGTGGAATCCACGGATCAGGCCTGGGCATTGGCGCGGGATGTGCTGGATACCCAGGTGTCGGATGTGGCGCACTATTGAGTGTGGGGCGCTGCCGTGCTGTCGCGTACTGTGAGTTCGAACGGCACCACTACCTGACGCTCCGGCAGCGGCGTTTTCTCGATCAGTGCGATGAGCATCTCGACGGCCTTGCGGCCGAAGATTTCGGCAGGCTGGGCAATAGTGGTCAGCGGCGGGTCGCAGTAGGCCGCGAAGGGGATGTCATCAAAGCCCACCAGGGAAATATCCTGGGGCACGCGCAGGCCCTGTTGCTTGATGCGCTTCAAGGCGCCAATGGCCATTTCGTCGTTCTCGCAGAACAGCGCAGTGGGCCGCTCGGGCAGGGCGAGCATGTTGCCTGCGCCCTCGAAACCGGCGTGCAGGGTGAAGTCGCCGTGGCAGATAAGCGCCGGGTCGCGGGGGATGCCCGCCGCGAGCAAGGCATCTTCATAACCGGCCACGCGGTCACGGGTCAGTGGGCTGCTTTTCGGGCCTTTGATCAAGCCGATGCGGCGGTGGCCGAGGTCGATCAAGTGCTGGGTCATGGCCCGGGCGGCGCCACGGTTGTCGAGGCTGATGGTGGGGTGGCGACCGTCCTGGATCACCTCGCAGGCGTTCACCAGTGGCGGTGAGTCGCTGCAGTCGCTGAACGGGTCCGAGGCCCGCAACTGAATCACACCATCGGCCTGATGGGCGTGGACCAGTTCGGCGAACTGTTTTTCGATTTCTGCCTGGCCCCGGGTGTCGCACAACAGCAATCGATAACCCGATGCCTGCGCCGCTTGCTGTGCACCGCTGATGACCCGGGCGAAAAACGTGTTGGCAATCGCCGGCACCAAGATCACCAGGTTGCCGGTGCGCCGCGAACGGAATTGCACCGCCATGCGGTTCGGCCGGTAGCCGGTCTGTTCCACGGCGGCGTTGACCTTGTCGCGGGTCTCGGGCAACACGCGTTCAGGGCTGGCCAGGGTCCTGGACACGGTGGCCACCGAGACCCCGGCCAGCCGGGCGACTTCACGAATATTGGACAAGACCACCTCGTTATCAGAACAGCAGCCTGCAAGTTTACCGCAGTCGGGGTTTGACACCGCGAGCAACCAGGCCTAAATTTCCGGCACGATGTAACCGGTTACATCATGATCGGTAATTGCCCATAAAGAGAAGACTTGCGATGACGGCTGCTGTGCAAAAAATAAGAATGGGCTTTGTTGGCGGCGGCGAAGGCGCCTTCATCGGCCAGGCTCACCGCCAGGCGGCGGGGCTGGATGGGTGTTATGAACTGGTGTGCGGTGCCTTCAGCCGTGAGCCCGAGAACAACCGGAGCACTGGCAATGCGCTGGGCCTGCCCGCGTCCCGCTGTTACAGCGAATGGCAGCAGATGCTCGCCGCCGAACAGGCACTCCCGGCCGAGCAGCGCATGCAGCTGCTGGTGATCGTCACCCCCAATCATCTGCATGCACCGATTGCGACCCAGGCGCTGCAGGCGGGCTTCCACGTGTTCAGCGAGAAGCCGGCCGCGCTCAATCTTGCTGAAGTGCAGGCGCTGGCAGACGTTGTCAAAAACAGTTCCGGGCTTTATGGGCTGGCACACACCTACCTGGGCTACCCGATGGTTTGGCAGGCCCGCGACATGGTGCGCAATGGCGTGATCGGCGCGTTGCGCAAAGTGATCGTCGAGTACCCACAAGGCTGGCTCAGCCAGGACGTGGCCGGGCAGGGCAATAAACAGGCGGACTGGCGCAGCCGGCCCGAACTCTCGGGACTGGGCGGCTGCATCGGCGACATCGGCACCCACGCCTTTTCCCTGGCCGAGTTCATCGCCGACCAACCGATCGAACAGCTTTGCGCGAACCTGGGCATCCATGTACCCGGCCGGCAACTGGATGACGATGCCGCCATGCTGTTCAAGATGGCCTCCGGCGCCAGCGGCGTGCTGATCGCCAGCCAAGTGTGTGCCGGTGAAGAGAACCCGCTGAAGATCCGCCTCTATGGCGACAAGGGCGGCCTGGAATGGCGCCAGGAAGAACCCGCCAGTCTGATCCATCGTTCCCTCGACCAACCGCTGCGCATCCTGCGTTCCGGCGTCGGCCAGCCCTGGCTGTGCGACGCGGCATTGCAGCGCATGCGCCTGCCCGCCGGGCATCCCGAGGGTTACCTGGAAGCCATGGCCAACCTCTACCGCGACTTCGCCAAGGCCATTCGCCAGGGCACCGAGGCCGTTGGCGTACCCGGCATCGAAGTCGGCGTGCGCGGCATGGCCTTTATCGAAGCCGTGATCGCCAACCATCACGGCGAGGCGAAGTGGACCACCTTGGCGAACCACCCATGAAGGAGACTACAGACATGCGCGGCCCAGGCATTTTTCTCGCCCAGTTCATCTCGGACGAAGCGCCTTTCGACACCCTGGCCAACATCGCCCAATGGGCGGCATCCCAGGGCTACAAGGCGATCCAGTTGCCCACACTCGGCACCCGCTACATTGACCTGGCCCGCGCTGCAGAAAGCCAGGCCTACTGCGATGAACTCAAGGCGACCTGCGCCCATGCGGGCGTCGAAATCAGCGAGCTATCGACCCACCTGCAGGGCCAACTTGTGGCCGTGCACCCGGCATTCGACACGCTGTTCGACGACTTCGCCCCGGCCCATCTGCGCGGCCAGCCCCAGGCACGGACCGAGTGGGCCATCGACCAATTGAAACTCGCCGCCCGCGCCAGCCAGCGCCTTGGCTTGACGGCCCACGCGACCTTCTCCGGCGCGCTGCTCTGGCCGTACATCTACCCCTGGCCACAACGCCCCAGCGGCCTGGTGGAGCAAGGCTTTGCCGAGTTGGCCAAGCGCTGGCTGCCGATTCTCGATTGCTTCGAGGCGGCCGGCGTCGACCTGTGCTACGAAATCCACCCCGGCGAAGACCTTCACGACGGCGCCTCTTTCGAGCGCTTCCTCGAAGCCGTCGACCACCATCCCCGGGCCAACATTCTCTACGACCCCAGCCACCTGCTGCTGCAGCAAATGGATTACCTGGGCTTCATCGACCGCTACCACGCGCGCATCCGCATGTTCCACGTCAAGGACGCCGAGTTTCGCCCCGACGCGCGCTCCGGCGTGTATGGCGGCTACCAAGGATGGGTCGACCGCCCTGGCCGTTTTCGCTCATTGGGCGATGGCCAGATCGACTTCAAATCGATCTTCAGCAAGCTCACCCAGTACGACTTCCACGGCTGGGCCGTGCTGGAGTGGGAGTGCTGCCTGAAGGACGCGCAACAAGGCGCGGCAGAAGGGGCGGAGTTCATCCGCCAGCACATGATCCGCAAGACCAGCAAGGCATTCGATGACTTCGCCGGCGTGACATCCGACGAGCAATCCAACCGACGGCTGCTGGGCCTGCCCGACGCCTGAACAGCGCTTCTGACTCAAAATAACAATAAAACGGTGACCACAATGAAAGCGCGACTGAGCGTCATGATGTTCCTGCAATTCTTCATCTGGGGCGGCTGGTTCGTCACCCTCGGCACCTTCCTCGCCAGCAACCTGGGGGCCAGCGGCGGGCAGATCGGCATGGCGTTTTCCACCCAGTCGTGGGGGGCGATCATCGCCCCGTTTATCATCGGCCTGATCGCCGACCGCTACTTCAACGCCGAGCGCATCCTGGCGGTGCTGCACCTGATCGGCGCGGTGCTGCTGTACCAGCTGTACCGCGCGCCGGACTTCGTCGGCTTTTATCCCTACGTGCTGGCATACATGGTCATCTACATGCCGACCCTGGCACTGGTGAACTCGGTGGCCTTCCGGCAAATGAGCGACCCGGCCCAGGAGTTTTCGCGCATCCGTGTGTGGGGCACCCTGGGCTGGATTGTTGCGGGGCTGGTGATCAGCTTTGTGTTCGCCTGGGATTCGCAGCAGTCGATCACCACGGGCGCGTTGCGCAACACCTTCCTGATGTCTGCCATCGCGTCAGTGGTGCTGGGTTTCTACAGCTTCACCTTGCCGCGTACCGCGCCCTTGAAAGCCGAGGCGGGCAAGGGTGATATCAAGCAACTGCTGGGGCTGGATGCGCTGGGGTTGCTCAAGGATCGTAGCTACCTGGTGTTCTTCATCGCCTCGATCCTGATCTGCATTCCCCTGGCGTTCTACTACCAGAACGCCAACCCGTTTCTCGCGGAAATCGGCGTGACCAACCCCACGGCAAAAATGGCCATTGGGCAAGTGTCCGAGGTGCTGTTCATGCTGCTATTGCCGCTGTTCATCCAGCGTTTTGGCATCAAGGTCGCGCTGTTGGTGGGCATGCTGGCGTGGGCGCTGCGCTATGCACTGTTCGCCTACGGCAATAATGGCGAGCTGGCCTTCATGCTGTTTACCGGGATTGCGCTGCATGGCATCTGCTATGACTTCTTCTTTGTCTCGGGGCAGATCTACACCGACGCGAAAGCGCCGGAGCGCTTCAGGAGTTCGGCGCAGGGGCTGATTACCCTGGCCACGTACGGTGTGGGCATGTTGATTGGGTTCTGGGTGGCAGGGCAGGTGACCGACCACTATGTGGCGGCGGGTGGCAGCCATGACTGGCGCAGCATCTGGTTGTTTCCGGCGGGTTTTGCGCTGGTGATCTTTTTTTGTTTTTCGCTGGCGTTCAAGGGGCGGGAGCGGGTGCCAGCAGAGCCGGCTGATTGACGCATGGCGCCCGCAAAGCGGCGTTGCGCAGCGTTGGTATCGCGCTAGAATGGCCCGGCGCAGCGAGTCGACTGTGCGGCCAGAATGTTTGAAGGAGACGCTAATTGCTGTGCAACCAGTGCGAAGAAGAACACCGGATTGACGAGATGGAGCTGGCGTTTCGACGTCCCGATGCCGTTATGGCGCTATCGCAAGACGACAGAGAGAGTGGGGTCCAGGAGAACAATGACCTGGCCATCATCGGCGGTAAGCAATTTTTCATTCGTGCGTTGCTGCCATTGCCGGTGCTGGGTCGCGAGGAGGTTTTTCACATCGGTATTTGGGTCAGAATCGAGCAGTTGGATTTTGAGCGGGTTTACGAACTCTGGGATGACCCGCAGCAATCAAGCGAACCACCGTTTTCGGTGACGATTGCCAATGACATCCCGGGTCTGCCTGCAACATGTGGGCTCCCCGCCATGCTGAACCTGACTGACCCGGCTAACCGGCCAAAGGTGACGCTGATCGCGAGTAACCATCCGCTGTCGTTTGAGCAATGCCGAGGCATTACGGCGCATCGTGCACACGAATATGTGGTGTGGACACGTTGACGCCACTGCCAGTAGAGACCATAAGAAACGCTGCGACCGAATGCCCGACTCTTCATGGATCGACCAACAGTTAAAGTCTGGATAAACGAAGACCTCGTTGTGCGCGCCTGCGCGTTTCTACCCCCTGGGTTTCAGGTATCCTCCGCGCCCGCCAATCACTATTTTCCAAACCATGCCAGAACACAACATGCAGGCCCTGTTGGAGTCGATTCTCGACGAAGTCCGTCCACTGATCGGCCTCGGCAAGGTCGCCGACTACATCCCCGCGCTCGCCGACGTGCCGGCCCAGCAACTGGGCATTGCCGTGTATGGCAATGACGGCTCGTCCTACTGCGCGGGCGATGCCCACACCTTGTTCTCCGTACAGAGCATCTCCAAGGTATTCAGCCTGGTGCAGGCCATCGACCATGGCGGCGAGAGCATCTGGCAACGCCTGGGCCACGAACCTTCGGGGCAGCCGTTCAACTCCATGGTGCAGCTGGAGTTCGAGCGTGGGCGGCCACGCAACCCGTTTATCAACGCCGGTGCGCTGGTGATCTGCGACATCAACCAATCGCGCTTTGCCGTGCCTATTTTGTCCATGCGTGATTTTGTGCGGCGGCTGTCGGGCAATCCGCAGATTCTGGTCAACAGTGTCGTGGCTGAATCCGAAGCCCAGCACGGTGCGCGCAATGCGGCGATGGCGTACCTGATGAAGTCCTTCGGCAACTTCCACAATGACGTGGATGCAGTGCTGCACAGCTACTTCAACTACTGCGCGTTGCAGATGAGCTGCCTGGACCTGGCCAAGGCATTTTGCTTCCTGGCGAATGAGGGGGTGTGCACCCACAGCGGCGAGCAGATTCTGACGGCGCGCCAGACCAAGCAAGTGAACTCGATCATGGCCACCAGCGGGCTGTATGACGAGGCGGGGAATTTTGCGTATCGCGTCGGGTTGCCGGGAAAGAGCGGGGTAGGCGGCGGGATTCTCGCGGTGGTGCCGGGGCAGTTTACGGTGTGCGTGTGGTCGCCGGAGTTGAATGCGGCAGGCAATTCGCTGGCGGGGATGAAGGCGTTGGAGTTGTTGAGCGAGCGGATCGGATGGTCGGTTTTTTGAAGAGACTTGATCGCTCCCACGCTCTGCGTGGGAGCGCAGCCCTGGACGCTCCGCGTCTGCCTTTGTGACGCGGAGCGTCACGGTCTGCATTCCCACGCGGAGCGTGGGAACGAGCTCAGCGCGGGCTGGTTTGCGCGCATCGATCCAGCGCTTTGTCGACCAGCATCTGCACACCTTCCAGCATCCGGCAAATGCCCAGCGCCACGTTGCGCTGGGTACCATCGACTTCGAAGGCCAGGTGAGCGGCGATGACATTGATCGACGCCAGGTCTTGCGAGGCATTGGCCAGCAAGGTTTCTGTGTCCAGGTCCTTACGCACGGTAAACAATCCATCGAACGGTAGCTCGGTGGGTTCAGGCGGTTGGGGTTGGGCGTCAGGTTTCAGATAGTGGTGAATGGCGCGGTAAGCGGCTTCTTGAAGCCGGTCGGTATGCGGTGGGGGATTTGGGCTGTCTTTAATCATGGTGAAGCTCCTTTGTGAATGGAGCTGCCACGATTCGCGGTCAAACGATTAGGGTGGCAGCTATACGCGGGTTGACCGACCGGCCCAAAGAACAAAACCGGCATACCCGAAGGTATCCCGCGTACAGCTGCCGCGACACAATACATCAGGCGTAAAAAAAACGCCCAAGATCGGTTTTGGCGCAGTTGTTCTATGGTTGCGGACGGTCAAATCCGGTCGCTGAATTGGCAGCGACTGCGGGAGGTTAGTCAGCCCGGGTCCGACCGACAACCTGAAACAGTTGTCGGAAAAATCCGAGCATGTCTCCCTCAGTCAGAGACGGTCCATGTCGCACAATCGTGTGGTCCTGGCCACCGCCAAGTCGGTGCTCCGGCTATTGATCGCTCCCACGCTCTGCGTGGGAGCGCTGCCCTGGACGCTCTGCGTCTGCCTTTGTGACGCGGAGCGTCACGGTCTGCATTCCCACGCGGAGCGTGGGAACGAGCTTAAAATCCGAGTGCGTCTCCCTGTCGAGGAGAGTGCTGCTACCATCGACGCAATCCCTCATCAGTCAGAGACAATCCATGTTGCCTAATCGCGTGGTCCAGGCCGCCGCCAAGTCGGTGCTGCAGCAGCTCGTTACGCGGATCACGCCACAGTCCACCGAAGCCTCCATCGCCGAAATGGCGACGCAGATGCTCGCGGATTCCGGCTATCCGCAGACCTGGTATTACGACTGCCCGGCCTTCGTATTGCTGGGTTCGCGCAGTGCGCTTTCGGTGTCGGGACGCGACTATCGGCCCAGTGATGAAGCCGTTGGTTTACACAATCTGATCACGGTGGATTTGAGCCCGAGAGCAGGCAATGTGTGGGGCGACTGTGCCCGCTCTTTCTATGTGGAGGAGGGCGTGTGCCGGGCGGTGCCGGTGGGGGCCGAGTTCAGCAGGGGTTATGAAGTCGAGCACCTGCTACACGCGATGATGCGCACATTCGCCCGGCCTGAAACCACGTTCAACGATCTCCACGCGTTCGCCAATGACCTGATCGCATCCGAGGGTTTCGAGAACCTCGATTTCGCCGGCAACGTCGGCCACAGCATCTGCGAGCAGCGTGACCAAAGGCTCTACATCGAGGCGGGCAATCATCGGCGCCTGGAGGAGGTGACGTGCTTTACCTTCGAGCCGCATGCTCGCGAGCGAGGCGGTCGCTGGGGCTACAAGCATGAAAATATCTATTTCTTCAGTGATGAGGGAAAGGTCTGCGAGCTTTGACGAAGGCGCCGGTCTCCTGAGGACACGCGGCGCCTTCGGTTTTTTCGCGAGCAAGCTCGCTCCTACAGGGAGAGGCGATCCAGCAGGCTGTACCACGCCACGCCCGCGCCGATGTAGAAGCGTTGCAAGCCATGCAGTGGCAACCGCTGCAAAGGCGTTACCGGGTAAGCGAAGTCGGAGCGGCTGTCACACAGGCGCCCGGCCAGTTGCTGGCCGAGGCTGGTGCACAAGGCAATCCCGCGCCCGTTGCAGCCCAGTGCCAGGGTCAGCCCCGGTGCAGGCTCGTGGACGTGAGGCATAAAGTCCCGGGTGATCGCGATCCGGCCCGCCCAGCGGTACTCGAAGTCCAGCTTGCCCAACTGGGGAAACAACAGTGCCAGCGAGCGCTCCAGGTGCGCAAAATCTGCGGGCCCGGTGGGATCTTCGAACAACCCGCGCCCGCCCATCAGCAGGCGACCGTGGGCGTCCTTGCGAAAGTACAGCAGCAGCCGTTGGGCGGTTGAGACGGTTTCCTGCCCCGGCAAAATGCTCTCGGCCGCAGGCCCGCTCAAGGGCCGGGTGGCGACGATAAAACTGTTGGCCGCGAGCACACTCTGGGCCATGCCGGGCCACAAGTCGCCGCTGTAGCCGTTGGTGGCCAGTACCACTTGGCCGGCCGACACCTGCGCGCCGCTCGCGGTCTGCAACTTCCAGCCCGCGCCCGCCTGTTGCATCGCGGTCACTGCGCTCTGCCCATGAATGCGCACGCCCGCCGCCTGGGCTGCACGCACCAGGCCCCGAGCATAGGCCAAGGGTTGGATGGCGCCCGCGCGACCGTCCAGCCAGCCACCGGCAAACGCCTGGCTGCCCATGCGGGCGGACACCGCGCCGGCATCCAGGCGCTGCACCGGCACCCCGCGACGTGCCCACTGTTCGGCCCGGGCGTGCAGGCCCGCCACGCCTTTTTCGGAATAGGAAACCTGCATCCAGCCCTTGCGTGTGGGCGCACAGTCGATGCCATGGCGCTCGATCAGGTTGAACACCAGGTCGGCAGAGTTGGACACGGTGTTGATCAGTGGCTCGGCGCGCTCGGCACCGTACATCTGCACCAGTTGATCCGGGTCGTATTTGAGTGTCGGGTTGACCTGCCCGCCATTGCGCCCGGACGCGCCCCAGCCGGGCTCGTTGGCCTCCAGCACGCACACGCTCACGCCGCGCTCCGCCAGGTGCAGCGCCGTGGACAAGCCGGTATACCCGGCGCCGACGATGGCCACGTCCACCTTCAATGACTCAGCCAACGCGGGTGTTTGCGGTGCAGCGGGCGCCGTCGCGGCCCAGAGTGACTTCATGGCAGGCTCCGGGTGTTGGCCGTCGGGTGCAGCACGCGGCGCAGGAAGTCCTGGGTGCGCGGTTGTTGCGGGTTGCCCAGCACCTGCTCGGCCGGCCCGCTCTCCACGATGTAGCCGCCGTGCAGGAAGCACACGCGGTCGGCCACTTCCCGGGCAAAGCCCATTTCGTGGGTCACCACGATCATGGTCATGCCTTCGTCGGCGAGGGTGCGCATGACCTCCAGCACATCGCCCACCAGTTCCGGGTCGAGGGCCGAAGTGGGTTCGTCGAACAGCATGGCGTCGGGTTTCATCGCCAGTGCGCGGGCGATGGCCACCCGCTGTTGCTGGCCGCCGGAGAGTTGTTCCGGGTAGGCATCGGCCTTGGCCGACAGGCCGACTTTATCCAGCAGCGCCAAGGCTTCTTCCCGGGCCTGTTGCAGCGGTTCGCCCTTGACGTACACCGGGCCTTCCATCACGTTTTCCAGCACGGTGCGATGGGGGAACAGGTTGAAGCGCTGGAACACCATGCCCATGCGGCTGCGCAGGGCGTGTACGGTCTTGCTGCCACGTTGCACGGTTTCGCCGAACACGTTGATGGTGCCGCCATCGTAGGCTTCCAGGGCGTTGATGCAGCGCAGCAAGGTGGATTTGCCCGAGCCGGACGGGCCGATCAGGCACACCACTTCGCCCTTGGCCACGTCCAGGTCGACGCCGTGCAGCACGCGATGGGTGCCGTAGTGCTTTTGCAGTTGGCGAATCTCGATCATGCTTTTTTCCTCCGGCCCAGGTGCTGTTCCATGCGGCGCAGGCCATACACCAGCGGCAGGCTCATCAGCAGGTAGAGCAGGGCGACCAGGGTGTAGACGGTCATGTTCTGGAAGGTGGACGAGGCGATCAGTTGGCCCTGGCGCGTCATCTCGGCCACGGTGATGGTCGACACCAGCGATGAGTCCTTGAGCATCATCACCAGGGTGTTGCCGTAGGGCGGCAAGGCGATGCGAAACGCCTGGGGCAGGATTACCCGGCGCATCATCAGCACCGAGCGCATGCCCAGGGCTTCGGCGGCTTCACGCTGGCCCTGTTCGACGGCGATGATGCCGGTACGGAAGTTCTCCGCCTGGTACGCCGAGTAGGCGATGCCCATGCCGATCACACCCGCCTGGAATGCACTGAGGTGCACGCCCATGTCCGGCAACACGAAGTAGATGTAGAACAGCTGCACGATGATCGGCAGGCCGCGAATCACATTGATCACGGTGCTCGCCGCCCACGACAGCGCCTTGATCGGCGACAGTTTGAGCAGCGCCAGCACCAGGCCGATCGCGCTGCTGAGCAGGAACGACAGCACGGTGATCTGGATCGTCACCCAGGCGCCTTGCAGCAGGATCGGCAGGAAGTCCCGGGCATTTTGCAGGAATTCAGCCGGGTTCATGGCTGCACCTGGGCATCAAGCCCCCACTTCTTCAGGATCGCGTCCAGGGTGCCGTCGGCCTTGATGCTGGCGATGGCCTGGTTCAGGCGTGCGAGGGTTTCGCTGTCGCCTTTGCGCACCACCAGGCACACCTCGCCGACGTTGACCGGCTTGTAGTCGGCGGCGAGCTTCACGCCCTTGAACAGCTTCTGGCGGATCTGGTACGCCACCACCGGCTGGTCACCCACGGCGGCCTTGATGCGGCCCAGGCTCAGGTCGCGGACCATTTCGCCGATGGAGTCGTAGGTGCGGATTTCCTTGAAGATCCCCAGCTTGTTGAGCATGTCGTAGAAGATCGTGCCGGCTTGTACGCCCACTACCTGGTCCTTCAAGGAGCTGAGGTCGGTATAGGTCGCGTTGTCGTCGGCACTCACGATCAGCCCTTCACCGTAGGCGTACACCGGCGCGCTGAAGTCCACTACTTGAGCACGCTCCGGGGTCTTGAGCATGCCGGCGGCGATGAAGTCGAGCTTGCCCGAGGTGAGGGACGGGATCAGCGCGGCAAAGTTGGTCTGCTCGATTTCGCTGGTGAAGCCACCGGCCTTGCCTACGGCATTGGCGACGTCGACCATCACGCCCTGGATGCTGTTGCTCTTGATGTCGAGGAAGGTGAACGGCGAACCGCTGGCCGTTGCACCGACTTTGTACGAGGCTGCACCGGCGGCGTGCACGGTGGCCACGCAAAAGGTGGCGCAAAGACCGAAGGCGAGGCGGCGAAACAAGGGCGAAAGACTGTTCATCGGGTTACTCCAGAAGGAAAACGGATCGTCAGTACCGCGAGCGGTTACCGAGCAAACCGCAAGCTCTGTGCCATTTCGATTAAACAAAATCGTTTTACGCTATGGAAATTGAACAAAATGAACCATTCGTATCGGTATGCGATTTTTAGTGGTCGAATTTCGCGATTTCGTGTAGAAATATCGCCACGCTTGATCGACCTGACCGCGAGTTCGCCATGTCCGAAGAACGCAACAGCTTGCACAACCAATCCCTGGAAAAAGGCCTGTCGGTGCTCAAGGCATTCAGCGCCCAGCGCCGCAGCATGAGCCTTGCAGAGGTGGCCGAGGCCGCCGGCATGACCAAAAGCTCGGCCCAGCGCATGGTGTTTACCCTCGAGAGCCTGGGTTACCTTCGGAAACACTCGCGCACCCGTCATTACCAACTCACACCACGGGTGCTGGAGTTGGGCTTCAGTTATCTGGATGCGCATTCGCTGATTGAAGTGGCCAACCCGTTCCTCTCGGAATTGACCCGCCTGACGGGAGAAACCTCGTGCCTGACCGAGCCTGCGGGTTACGACATGACGTATATCGCGCGGTTTGTCAGCTCGGGCTTCGTGCCGGTACACATGCCGATTGGCTCGCGGGTGCCGATGTATTGCACGGCGTCGGGGCGCGCGTATCTGAGTGCGTTGCCGCAGGATGAGGCGCTGGCATTGATCGAGCACAGCCAGCGGGTGGCGCACACCAGCCAGACGTTGACTGAGGTCGACAGGATCATGGAGTCGTTGCAGCAGGTGCGCGAGCAGGGCTATGCGGTGAATGGCCAGGAACTGTTCCTGGGGGACATGACCATCGGCGCGCCGGTGCTGGGGGCGAACGGTCGGCCGGTGGCGGCGGTGCATGTGGTGGCGCCGACCAGTCGCTGGAGCCGGGCGGATGCAGAGAAGCAGTTGGCGCCGGCGTTGTTGCAGTGCTCAAGGGCGTTGAGCAATTCGGCGCGTAACCTGGAGTAACCCGCTCTCAAGAACACAGCAAATCCAAAATGTGGGAGCGGGCTTGCTCGCGAATGCGGTGTATCAGTCGCCAGATGCAGTGACT
>NZ_JBSVWQ010000035.1:0-42656 GCF_054071215.1 Pseudomonas sp. SDO5522_S412
TTTCGACTGCGCCGGAAGTGGGGCGAATTATAGACTTCCAGAATCTGCCGTCAACCCTTAATTCAGCTTTTCTATCAAATAGGCATTTCTGGCTAAAAACCGACCAACTTCCCTCTATATAGAGAGCCCCAACAACCCTCTATATAGAAGAGAAGCTTCAGATGACCCCGGCCTCCCTCAAAGCCGACACATTCGCTGGCGTCAAACCCAGCACTTGCTGCAGCACCTGATAGGTATGCTCACCCAACAGCGGAGGTGCGCTGCGGTATTCAACAGGCGTCTTGGACAGGCGCATAGGACTTGCCACCTGGGGCACAGTACCAGCCAACGCATGAGGCAACTGCATCGCCAACCCGCGCGCTTTTACCTGAGGATCGGCAAACACCTGCGCCAGGTCATTGATCGGGCCGCAAGGCACACCTACTCGCTCCAGCTGAGCTACCCATTCAGCCGTGCTCTTGAACACGGTAGCCTGACGGATCAACGGAATCAGCACCGCCCTGTTGGCCACTCGCAGCTTATTAGTAGCAAACCTAGGATCATCCGCCCACTGGGGCTGCCCAGCCACTTCGGCAAATTTGCGGAACTGCCCATCATTACCCACAGTAAGAATGAAGTCGCCATCCGCCGTAGGAAAATCCTGATAGGGAACGATATTCGGATGAGCGTTACCCAGGCGCTTTGGAGAGACGCCCGTCGTCAGGAAGTTCATCGCCTGATTAGCCAGACAAGCCACCTGCACATCCAGCAATGCCATATCGATATGCTGGCCGCCACCATCATGATCCCGGTGAGCCATGGCCGCCAGGATCGCAACTGTCGAGTAAAGCCCCGTAAGAATATCCGTCAGCGCCACGCCAACCTTAACCGGTCCGGCGCCGTCTTCACCCTCCGGGCGGCCAGTCAGGCTCATCAGCCCGCCAAGCCCCTGGATCATGAAGTCGTAGCCCGCCCGCGTCGCATAGGGCCCGGTTTGACCAAACCCGGTAATCGAGCAGTAGATCAACTCCGGATTGATCTCCTTGAGCGACTCATAGTCCAACCCATAGGCCGCCAAGCCGCCTACCTTGAAGTTCTCGATCAGAATGTCGGACTTCGCCGCCAGGTCACGCACCAGCTTCTGGCCCTCCGGCCGCGTGAAGTCGATCGTCACCGATTCCTTGTTGCGATTGGCAGACAGGTAATACGCCGCCTCAGTGGTGTTTTCCCCATACGCATCCTTGAGGAAGGGTGGCCCCCAGGCACGAGTGTCGTCGCCATTCCCGGGCCGCTCGACCTTGATCACTTCAGCGCCAAGGTCTGCAAGTATCTGCCCGGCCCAAGGGCCCGCCAGCACTCGCGACAAATCCAGTACCCGCAGGTGCGAAAGCGCGCCCATGGTCGTTCTCCTATTAATAGAACGCCTGAATACCGGTTTGCGCTCGCCCCAGGATCAATGCATGCACGTCGTGAGTACCCTCATAGGTATTCACCACTTCAAGGTTGACCAGGTGGCGGGCAATGCCGAACTCATCCGAGATGCCGTTACCACCGAGCATGTCACGCGCCATCCGGGCAATGTCGAGCGACTTGCCACACGAGTTACGCTTCATGATCGAGGTGATTTCCACAGCCGCAGTGCCCTCATCCTTCATACGACCCAACCGCAGGCATCCTTGCAGCGCCAGGGTGATTTCAGTCTGCATGTCTGCGAGCTTCTTCTGGATCAGTTGAGTAGCCGCCAAAGGCCGCCCGAACTGCTGGCGATCAAGGGTGTACTGACGCGCGGTATGCCAGCAGAACTCCGCGGCCCCCAAGGCACCCCACGAGATCCCGTAGCGTGCCGAGTTAAGGCAAGTGAACGGTCCTTTCAGGCCACGCACATCCGGGAAGATGTTCTCTTCAGGAACAAACACGTTATCCATGACGATTTCACCGGTGATCGAGGCGCGCAATCCGACCTTGCCGTGGATCGCCGGAGCACTCAGACCTTTCCAACCCTTTTCCAGCACGAAGCCGCGAATGTCGCCCGCATCGTCCTTGCCCCACACCACGAACACATCCGCAATCGGGCTGTTGGTAATCCACATCTTGCTGCCAGTGAGGCTGTAGCCGCCATCCACTTTGCGCGCGCGGGTAATCATCGCGCCCGGGTCGGAACCATGGTTAGGCTCGGTCAGGCCAAAGCAGCCAATCCATTCACCAGAGGCCAGCTTCGGCAGGTATTTCTGCTTTTGCGCTTCGGTACCGAATTCATTGATAGGCACCATCACCAGTGAGGACTGCACACTCATCATCGAACGGTAGCCAGAGTCCACACGCTCCACTTCACGAGCGATCAGGCCATAGCTGACGTAGTTCAATCCACTGCCACCGTACTGCTCTGGAATCATCGCCCCCAGCAGGCCGGTCTCACCCATTTCGCGGAAGATCGCAGGGTCAGTCTTTTCATGGCGGAAGGCTTCGAGAACACGGGGCGCCAGCTTGTCCTGGGCGAACTGTTGGGCACTGTCGCGCACCATGCGTTCTTCTTCGGTGAGCTGTGAATCCAGCAGCAGTGGATCGATCCAGTTGAAGCTTGCCTTACCGCCCATGAGTGAGTCCTCGCGAAGTAAATCAAAAGTCGTGCATGGAGCCTAGGCCGGGCAGGCGAGGAGGGCAAACGAGGATTTTGCATAGCCTTGTGCTAATTTCTCACTCCGTAACATTCAAAAGCGGCATAGATGCTCTCTACTTGTGAGGTCACGGTACATGCGCAGAAAAATTCCCAGCACCACGGCGCTGGTCAGTTTCGAGGCTGCAGCCCGCCACGAGAGCTTTACCAAGGCGGCACAGGAGCTTTCGATCACCCAGGGCGCAATCTGCCGACAAATCGCCAGTCTTGAGGAGTTTTTAAGTGTCGAGCTGTTTCGACGCTCGCGCCGGGGCGTGAAACTGACAGAAGCAGGGCTTTCCTACAGTCGCCGGGTGGCTACGCAACTTGACGCCGTGGAACGCGACACCCTTTCGATCATGGGACAGCAGGGCACCAACGTTATTGAATTGGCGGTGGTCCCGACCTTCGGCACCCAATGGCTGATCCCACGCCTCAAGGACTTTCAGCACCAGCATCCCGAAGTCACCGTCAACCTGACCAACCGCACACGGCCTTTCCTGTTCGCCGATACCGAATTCGACGCGGCAATCTACTTTGGCGATGCCGACTGGTCCGGTACCGAATCCCACAAACTGATGGGAGAAAACCCGCTCCCGGTATGCAGCCCGCGCTTGCTGGGCGATCGCACGCACTTCACTGCACACGAAATCGCCGAACTGCCCCTGCTGCAACAAACTACTCGACCCTATGCCTGGCGCCAGTGGTTCAACGCGCAACAGCTGGACATACCCCGCGACATGACAGGCCCGCGTTACGAGCTATTCTCCATGTTGTCCCAGGCAGCCATGCACGATATGGGCATTGCACTGATACCGCCGTTCCTTATTCAAAGGGAACTGAGCGATGGGCACTTGGTGATTGCCAGCCCTCAGGTACTGGCGAGCTCAAAGGCTTACTACCTGATGATTCCCGAGAGAAAGGTCGAATCAGCTTCTCTGCATGCGTTCAGAGACTGGCTGATTGATCAGTCGCATCGTTACAACCCCAATATCTAAAGGGTCTTCGTCAATTTATTAACTTTGTAGTCAACAAAATAAAATACCTACATATGTATATATATGTCGCAATTTAGAAGACCGCATCTTTTGACCCTGAAATGGCCTTTAAGCCATGTAGGTATTGGCCTGTAGCCATAAAATTGCAGCGATGCCCAATCATTCACGTCGGCGATGGAGAAGCGCTGATATTTCGGTAAAAACTCTTTAATCTCCTGTATTTAAACGACTTTAATCTATCCATTGCGACAATCGGTCACGGGGTGACTTGTAGTTAATTTTTTGTCACCCGTCATAATCTCTTGAAGGCCGTAAAGTTCGCCTGCAAAATGCCGCGCCCCGCTGTATTTCAGCGGGATCGTGCTGATCGGCCGCCCAGATTCGCCTGTCGTGGCGCACTGGCCTTTTACAAAAATCAAAGCAAAAAGATCATGCAGGAGATTTGACGTGCACATTGGTGTTCCTCTCGAAACCCAGACCGGTGAAACGCGGGTGGCTGCCACCCCGGAAACCATCAAGAAGCTGATCGGCCAGGGCCACAAGGTCACTGTGCAAAGCGGGGCAGGCATCAATGCCAGTGTCGTCGACAGTGCCTATGAAGCAGCGGGCGCAACCATTGGCAGCGCCAGTGATGCATTCGGCGCCGAGCTGATCCTCAAGGTGGTCGCCCCCAATGACAGCGAACTGACGCTGATCAAAAGCGGCGCAGTGCTGGTGGGCATGCTCAATCCGTTCAGCAACGAAACCATCACCCGACTGGCCGAGCATGGCATCACGGCCTTTGCCCTTGAGGCCGCGCCGCGCACCTCCCGCGCACAGAGCCTGGATGTGCTTTCTTCCCAGGCAAACATTGCCGGCTACAAGGCTGTACTGCTCGCCGCCCATCACTACCCACGCTTCATGCCAATGCTGATGACCGCCGCCGGTACGGTGAAAGCCGCTCGCGTGCTGATTCTTGGAGCTGGTGTAGCAGGGCTGCAGGCGATCGCTACCGCGAAACGCCTGGGTGCGGTCATCGAAGCGTCCGACGTGCGTCCGGCGGTAAAGGAACAGATCGAATCCCTGGGCGCCAAGTTCGTCGACGTGCCATACGAAACTGATGAAGAACGTGAATGCGCGGTTGGCGTGGGCGGTTACGCGCGCCCAATGCCAACAAGCTGGATGCAGCGCCAGGCCCTGGCCGTGCATGAACGTGCCAAGCAAGCCGACATCGTCATCACCACCGCACTGATTCCGGGCCGCAAGGCACCGACCCTGCTCAGCGCCGAGACCGTCGCTCAGATGAAGCCAGGCTCGGTGGTCATCGACCTCGCCGCAGCCCAGGGCGGCAACTGCCCGCTGACTGTGGCAGACCAGGTGGTCGTGGAAAACGGTGTGACCATCTGCGGCCCGACCAACCTGGCCGGCGCCGTCGCCGCCGATGCCTCGGCGCTGTACGCACGCAACCTGCTGGACTTCCTGAAGCTGGTCTTCACCAAGGAAGGGCAGTTTGAAATCAACCTCGAAGACGACATCGTCGCCGCGTGCCTGATGTGCCGCGACGGCCAAGTCATCCGCAAAAACGCCTAAGCAGGGATTCAGACGATGGAAGAGCTTATTTCCCCCGGTATCTACAACCTGATCATCTTCGTGCTGGCGATTTATGTCGGTTATCACGTGGTCTGGAACGTCACCCCGGCCCTGCACACCCCGCTGATGGCCGTGACCAACGCAATTTCGGCGATCGTGATCGTCGGCGCCATGCTGGCAGCCGCACTCACCGTGACACCGCTGGGCAAGACCATGGGCACCCTGGCCGTAGCCCTCGCGGCGGTCAACGTGTTCGGTGGATTCCTGGTTACCCGCAGGATGCTTGAGATGTTCAAGAAGAAAGCCCCGAAAGCAAAAGAAGAGGCGCCATCGTCATGAGCATGAATCTGGTCACGACGCTCTACCTGATCGCGTCGATCTGCTTTATCCAGGCCCTTAAAGGCCTGTCACACCCGACGACGTCCCGGCGCGGCAACCTGTTCGGCATGCTCGGCATGGCGCTGGCGGTGCTCACCACCGTGGGTCTCATCTATAAGCTCGGCGCCGAGCTGGCCACTGCCGGCATTGGCTACGTCATCGTTGGTCTGCTGGTCGGCGGCACCGCCGGCTCGATCATGGCCAAGCGCGTGGAAATGACCAAGATGCCGGAGCTGGTGGCGTTCATGCACAGCATGATCGGCCTGGCTGCAGTGTTTATCGCCATCGCCGCAGTCGTGGAACCACAGTCGCTGGGTATCGTGAAACACCTGGGGGATTCGATCCCCGCCGGTAACCGCCTGGAGTTGTTCCTCGGTGCAGCCATCGGTGCAATTACGTTCTCCGGCTCGGTCATCGCCTTCGGCAAGCTGTCGGGTAAGTACAAGTTCCGCCTGTTTCAGGGCGCACCGGTACAGTTCGGCGGTCAGCACAAGCTGAACCTGGTGCTGGGGCTGTTGACGCTGGGCCTGGGCCTGGCCTTCATGTTCACCGGCAACCTCAGCGCCTTCGCATTGATGCTGGCCCTGGCGTTCGTGCTGGGCGTGCTGATCATTATCCCGATTGGTGGCGCCGACATGCCGGTGGTCGTCTCGATGCTCAACAGCTACTCCGGCTGGGCTGCGGCGGGGATCGGCTTCTCGCTGAACAACTCGATGCTGATCATCGCCGGTTCGCTGGTGGGTTCAAGCGGTGCGATCCTGTCGTACATCATGTGCAAGGCGATGAACCGCTCCTTCTTTAATGTACTGCTCGGCGGTTTCGGCAACACGGCAGACGCCGCCGGCCCGGCCGGCTCGAAAGAAGCGCGCCCGGTGAAATCCGGCTCGGCTGACGATGCAACCTTCCTGCTGACCAACGCCGATACCGTAATCATCGTACCGGGCTACGGCCTGGCGGTGGCACGGGCACAACATGCACTGAAAGAGCTGACCGAGAAGCTGACCCACCGCGGCGTGACCGTGAAGTACGCGATCCACCCGGTTGCAGGCCGTATGCCTGGTCACATGAACGTATTGCTGGCCGAGGCAGAAGTGCCTTACGACCAGGTGTTCGAGATGGAAGACATCAACTCCGAGTTCGGCCAGGCCGACGTGGTGCTGGTGCTAGGCGCCAACGACGTGGTCAACCCGGCCGCCAAGAACGATCCCAAGTCGCCCATCGCGGGCATGCCGATCCTCGAAGCGTTCAAGGCCAAGACCATCATCGTCAACAAGCGCTCGATGGCCAGCGGCTATGCCGGCCTGGACAACGAACTGTTCTACCTGGACAAGACCATGATGGTCTTCGGCGACGCCAAGAAGGTCATCGAAGACATGGTCAAGGCCGTCGAATAAACACTGCGCCAGCGCAATACCCAAAACCCTGGCCTTTAGTAGGCTGGGGTTTTTTATTGCCGGTAAAAACCGACAAAAGGCTCTAAATCGCTGCCTGGCATTCGACCATGGTAGCGGGACGAAATTTTTTGAAATCACTAGACTGCGCATCTTGCTTCCGTAGCCCGAGATAACAATCCATGTACCGTGATCGTATCCGCTTGCCTTCGTTGTTGAACAAGGTCATGAGCGCGGCTGACGCTGCCGCACTGATCCAGGACGGCATGACCGTCGGCATGAGCGGCTTCACCCGCGCCGGTGAGGCCAAGGCCGTGCCCCACGCCTTGGCCGAACGCGCCAAGACATCACCGCTGAAAATTACCCTGATGACCGGCGCCAGCCTGGGCAACGACCTGGACAAGCAACTGACCGAAGCCGGTGTACTGTCGCGACGCATGCCATTCCAGGTAGATAGCACCCTGCGCAAGGCGATCAACGCCGGCGAGGTGATGTTTATCGACCAGCATTTGTCGGAAACCGTCGAGCAGCTGCGCAACAATCAGCTCAAGCTACCGGACATCGCGGTGATCGAAGCCGTAGCGATCACCGAGCAAGGCCACATTGTGCCAACCACTTCCGTGGGCAACTCCGCCAGTTTCGCGATTTTCGCCAAGCAGGTGATCGTCGAGATCAACATGGCGCATAACCCGAACCTGGAAGGCCTGCACGACATCTATATCCCGAGCTATCGCCCGACCCGCACGCCAATTCCGCTGGTGGCCGTGGACGACCGTATCGGCAGCACCGCGATTCCGATTCCGCCAGAGAAGATCGTCGCGATCGTCATCACCAATCAGGCGGATTCGGCCTCCACCGTGACGCCGCCCGACAGCGACACCCAGTCGATCGCCAATCACCTGATCAACTTCCTTAAAGAAGAAGTCGACGCCGGACGCATGACCAACAAGCTCGGCCCACTGCAGGCAGGCATCGGCAACATTGCCAATGCGGTGATGTGCGGTTTGATCGAGTCGCCCTTCGAAGACCTGACGATGTATTCGGAAGTCCTCCAGGATTCCACATTCGACCTGATCGACGCAGGCAAGCTGAGCTTTGCCTCAGGCAGTTCGATCACATTGTCGGAACGGCGCAACGCCGACGTGTTCGGCAACCTGGAGCGCTACAAAGACAAATTGGTGCTGCGGCCCCAGGAAATCTCCAATCACCCGGAAGTGGTGCGGCGCCTGGGCATCATCGGCATTAACACCGCGCTGGAGTTCGACATCTATGGCAACGTCAACTCCACCCACGTCTGCGGCACCCGGATGATGAACGGAATTGGCGGCTCGGGCGACTTTGCGCGCAACGCGCACCTGGCGATCTTTGTCACCAAGTCGATTGCCAAGGCCGGCGCGATTTCCAGCGTGGTGCCAATGGTCAGCCATGTGGACCATACCGAGCATGACGTCGACATCCTCGTGACCGAGGTCGGCCTGGCGGACCTGCGGGGCCTGGCGCCGCGGGAGCGGGCTCGGGTCATCATCGACAACTGTGTGCACCCGGCGTACCGCGATGCCCTGAACACCTACTTCACCCAAGCCTGTGTGCTGGGCGGGCACACCCCGCATATCCTGCGAGAAGCACTGAGTTGGCACATCAACCTGGAAGAAACCGGGCATATGCTGAAGGCGTGATTGATACAGATTCGGGCTGATGCAAACACAGTTTCATCAGCCCGAGCTTCCGAGCCCAACTTTTATAAAAAACTGTACTGCTGTACCGGTCATTTCCTACCGAAATATCCTACCTCGAACTCCATAAACGCCTAAAACGCACCATAAAAGTGCCGACAGGTACAGTTGCCCCAATTTCGTACAGTACAGCCCCTATAAACAGTTAACTGGCCCCTCACAATACAGGTGAACTGTATCTAGAGAGTCTTGCGCGGGAGGAGGATCATTGGCACCAGTTAAACCACTACCTAATCCCGCCACAAGCGGAAGGATGTCATCATGGAACGTACACTCAGTTCCGATCTGTTCTTCGAAGAAAAAGCTGTAAACACCCAGGCTTCCCTGCCTCTGCGCGTTCTCGCCAACCTGATGTTGTGGCAGCGCCGCATCTCCAGCCGCCATCAACTGGCTCGTCTGGATTCGCGTCTGCTGGCTGACGCCGGTATCAGCGAAGCACAACGCTACGAAGAGCTGAGCAAGCCGTTCTGGCGCTAATTAGCGTCCGCTGGCCCTGACCCACCGGGTCCACCGCCAGCACTCCGAATTGTTAAAGCAGAACCCGCCCCGGGTAACCGGCGGCGGGTTCTGCTGTTTCTGGGGTTTGGATTTTCAATGGCGAAAACAGTCGGCTTTCTACAGACCGATACAGTTTAAAAAACATAACAATTAATCAGTACAATTTAACCCGCGTGTATCTGTACCGGTAGCACCCTCCAGCCCAAGATGATGTTCCAGGACCTCATGAAAGGCGCGCGTCATGAATACCAAAAACCAGCAACACCCTCGGTTGATACAGCTACTCAAGCGCACCGCTGCAGCACTCGTCTGCTGGGGGCAACGGGCCCGCACACGCAGGCTGCTGGCTCAACTGGATCCGCGGGAATTGTCCGATGCGGGTATCAGTCACGGCGACCGGGCATCTGAGCTGGCCAAATCGTTCTGGCGCGAGTAATCACCGCAGGAAGCTATCCGAACAGATAAGCGGCGGCTAATATCCGGCTACCACGTGGCGAACCCTGTAGAACGGGCGTCTGATGCCCATGGTCTCGCTGCTCAAGCAGTAGCTTTGTGCCACCCTTTCGTTCATTTACAGGAGTCACCCCATGTCCCGTCTTCACCTGCTGAGCGCTGCAGCCCTGTTGGCCCTGGCTGCCAATGCCAACGCCTCCAGCCTGATCGTGACCACGGATTCGATCGTCGGCGCACTGAAAGCCACCTCAGACGCCACCTCCGATGCCACTTCCTCCCTGCGTGACAACAAGGTCGTACGTGCCGCCCGTGACGACGCCGCCAGCTTCGTTGCCAGCGAAGGCGCCATCCGTGGCGTAAAACTGGAAAGCGCCCTGGCCCAGATCCGCCAACAGGCTCCACAACTGAATACCGCGACTGACGCGCAGCTGGCCCAGGCGATCCTGGCCATCTGACCGCAGGTGGGATAAAGGGGGCGCCAGGCGCTCCCCGAACCCTCCGCGCTGGCTCTCGCCCGGGCATTGCGCTAGCCTTGGCGCTCGTTTTCAGTTGTCGAGTCCCATGGCTTTTTCATACCGCCTGTTGATCGCTCCCGTAGTGTTTTGCACCTGCTGGTCCACGCAAGCTCCGGCCTTTGACCTGTCCACCCAGAGCCTCGTTGTCAGTGCGTATGCCACCAGCAAAGTGACCTCCGCACCGTTCGACCATAAACTGATACTGGCCGCCCAGGATGACGCTGCCGCTTTCATTGCCACTGACGGCCAATGGCGGGGAGCCCGACTGGAATCAGCGCTGGATTATCTGCGCCATACCCAGCCAAAACTTAACGCCAGTGACCTTGAACTGGCGCAAGCAATTCTCGTCCAATAATCATCTTTGTATTTCGGAGTCATTCCATGCGTAGCCCGCTGATCGCCGCCGCTCTCGGCCTGCTGTTGTTGGCCGGTGTTGCCCAGGCACAAACCCTGAAGGCCACCAGTAACATCATCGTCCGAGCCTCGGCCCGTACCATCGATTTCACCTCGGACACCACCACGTCCATCCGCGACTCCAAAGTCGTACGCGAAGCCCACGACGATGCCGCCAGTTTCGTCGCCAGCAATGGCGAGATTCGTGGCGCTCAACTGGAAGCCGCCTTCGACACCCTGCGAACCCGCGTGCCGGAAGCCCGCGACGCCAGCGACCAGGTCCTCGCCGAAGCTATCCTCTCTCTGTGAGGCGCATTGCCGCCTGGCTACTGGCCGGCACCTTGCTGCTGGGCGCCAGCGCGGCTCAGGCCGCCCTGCAACTGCGGCTCAAGACCGATGGCTTGAGCCCGGCCCAGCAGCAGGCGAGCCAGGCATTGCTGGATGAAGCGATGCAGGCGTTGCCGCCGCGCTTCATCGAGCAACTGGACCGGACCATCGACGTCGGCTGGACCGACAAGATGCCCGAGAACGCCTACGGCCAGGCTTCGCTGGTGTCCGAACTGGACCTCAACAGCAACTTGCTGGAAAGCCTTACCGACGGCAGTGCCGCGACGCAAAAAACCAATCGCCCCCACGGCACCGTGCGCCGGGAAATGCTCGCCACCGTGCTGCATGAACTGACCCACATCTATGACCGTGCCCGCCTGTGGTCCAGCGCCGACCGCAAGCTGATCCAGCGTTGCAGCCGCCAGAACAACATCACCGGCCTGGTCGGCCTGCCCGATCAATGCCGGGGCCAGAACGACCGCCGCTTTACCCTCAGCGATGACCCACGCCTGCTGGACCTCGCCGGGTGGCCGCAATACGTCGGCCGTCGCGGCGAACGTGAACAGAACAACCATCAGGTCGCCCGCAGCCCGGACATCTACGAAACCACCAGCCCGCTGGAATTCGTCGCCGTCAACATGGAGTACTTCCTCCTCGACCCGAGCTATGCCTGCCGCCGGCCTTCGCTGTACCGCTATTACAAGGAACACTTTGGCTGGGCGCCGCCCGCCCAGGACACCTGTGCCAAAACCTACGCCTTCCTCAACGCCGGCAACGACTTCGCCAAGACTCCACTGGGCCAGGTCGACCCCGAGCGGGTCTACGAAATCGACTACCTGCTGGCCGAAGCCAACCAGAACCTCGTGAGTCGCTGGGGCCACAGCATGCTGCGCCTGGTGATCTGCGCCCCCGGCCGGCCACGGGGCCCGGACTGCCGCCTGGACCTGGACCAGCACCTGGTGTTGTCCTACCGCGCGTTTGTCGGTGACGTACAACTGTCGAGCTGGGACGGCCTGATCGGCAAATACCCGTCGCGGCTGTTCGTGCTGCCGCTGTCTCAGGTCATCGACGAGTACACCAAGACCGAGCTGCGCGGCCTGGCGTCGGTGCCGTTGAAGCTCACGCGCCAGGAGATCAACGACACCGTCGAACATGCCGCCGAAATGCACTGGAGCTACGACGGCAACTACTTCTTCATCTCCAACAACTGCGCAGTCGAGAGCCTGAAACTGTTACGCAGCGGCAGCGCCAACCCGCAGCTGACCGGCCTGGACAACATCACGCCCAATGGCCTGCTGGAAGTCCTCAAGGGCCGAGGCCTGGCCGATACCAGTGTGCTGGACGACAAAAAACGCGCGCTGCGCCTCGGCTATCACTTCGACTCCTTCCGCGAGCGCTACCAGGCGATGTTCGAGGTGTTGAAAAAGCGCCTGCCGATCAAACAGGCTGAAGTGGAGGATTGGTTGTCACTGAGTGCCGAAGAGCGCCGCCCATGGTTCGCCGAAGCCGACCTGCGCGCCAGCGCCGCCTTGTTGCTGCTGGAACAGGCGAGCTTCCGCAAGCAGCTCATGCTGGCCCAGGATGAAGTCAAGCAACGCTACCTTGGCGCCCGCGAGCTGAAGAACGGCGGCATGGAAAAGGCCAACGCGACGTTGCAGCAGATCCTCGCCAACAGTGGCTTCCTCAGTCGCCCGGCAGAGCTGCTGGGCACCAGCGGTTACGGCTTGCCACAACCAACAGAATCCAAACGCCTGGAATCAGAGAGCGCCGCGCGCCAGAAGCAGTTGCAGTCGCTGACCGGCGATCTGGACAAAGAGGTGAGGGCGCTGCTGGAACCGGCCCGCGCGGCGGAGATTGCCGCATGTGAAGCCAACCTCAAGCAGCTAGGCGAGCACTTGCGCGCACTGCACAAGGCCTCCGGCGGGTTCGAGCTGCCCTAGAGCGCTTCTCCGTCTTCTTCCGGTAGTTGCTCATCCAGGTGTAACCACGGCAATCGGCTCTCTACCCAGATGTGCCGATCTGCCGGGGCCAGCTCCGGGTGATCCAGGGTTGCGATGGTCACATCGATACTCTCGGCACTCAGTTGCGTTACCAGCGCCAAATGCGCCCCACAGTTAGAACAGAGATACCGCACGCATGTCGGCGAAGATTCGTACTGCGCCGGCGTTCCCGCCACCCAGGCGAACGCGGAACGGGGCAGGGTGATCCAGGTCGTCACCAAGCCGCCGCTGACCCGTCGGCAAATCGAACAGTGGCAGTGGGCAATATCCACCAACGCCCCGCTGAACTGATAACGCACCCGCCCGCAATGGCAGCCGCCTTGGTGTTGCTCATGCATGCTCTGTCTCCCACATCCTTATTTCACACAGGACCAGTCGTCCATTCAACGTAGCCCGTTTCTCAAGCGAAAGCTGGCTGAAAGCTTCCGGGACTAGGATCGCCCACCACTACCGGCAACAGACCGGTTGTTAACAACAACAATGGTGATTCCCGATGTCCGCTCGTACCCGCCTGTTTGCCCCGACTCCACCCGTACGCCTCGTGCCTTTCGTTCTGCGCTGACCCAACCGGTTCGCCATTCCCTAGCCGCGCTACGCCTGGAGTATTCCTATGCTGACTTTCCTTGGCTTTGCCATGGTCATCACGTTCATGTTCCTGATCATGACCAAGCGCCTGTCTGCGCTGATCGCCCTGATCATCGTACCGATCCTGTTCGCGCTGTTCGGCGGCTTTGCCCCGCAGATCGGCCCGATGATGCTCGCGGGCATCACCAAGCTTGCGCCGACCGGCGTAATGCTGATGTTTGCCATCCTCTATTTCGCCTTGATGATCGACTCCGGCCTGTTCGACCCGGCCGTGCGCAAGATCCTCAAGCTGGTCAAGGGCGACCCGCTGAAGGTCTCGGTCGGCACCGCCGTGCTGGCCCTGGTGGTATCACTGGACGGAGACGGCGCCACCACCTACATGATCTGCGTGGCCGCCATGCTGCCGCTGTACCAGCGCATCGGCATGAGCCCGCGGATCATGGCCGGCCTGATCATCCTCGCCGGTGGGGTGATGAACATGACCCCATGGGGTGGCCCGACCGCCCGCGCCGCCAGTGCATTGCACGTGGACCCGTCGGATATTTTCGTACCGATGATTCCAGCCATGGCCGCCGGCGTCGTCGCCATCCTGGTGATTGCCTATATGTACGGCAAGCGCGAACGGGCACGCCTGGGCGAGCTGCACCTGCAAGGCGATGAAATCGACCACAGCGAAATCAGCGTCTCGCAATACCCGGACGCCCGCCGTCCGAAACTGATCTGGTTCAACGGCGCACTGACCTTCGCCCTGATGTGCACCTTGATCGCCGGCCTGTTGCCACTGCCGGTACTGTTCATGGTGGCCTTCAGTATCGCGATGATCGTCAACTACCCATGCCTGCAGATGCAGAAAGACCGGATCGCCGCCCATGCCGGCAGCGTCCTGGCAGTCACCGGCCTGATCTTCGCCGCCGGTATCTTCACCGGCATCCTGTCCGGTACCGGCATGGTCGATGCCATGTCCAAGAGCCTGCTGGCCGTCATCCCTGACGCGCTGGGGCCTTATCTGGCCGTGATCACCGCGCTGGTGAGCATGCCGTTTACCTTCTTCATGTCCAACGATGCCTTCTACTACGGCGTTCTGCCGGTACTGGCCGAAGCCGCCAGCCACTACGGCATCACTGCCGTGGAAATGGCCCGCGCCTCGATCGTTGGCCAGCCCGTGCACTTGTTGAGCCCACTGGTTCCATCGACCTACTTGCTGGTAGCCCTGGCGGGTATCGAATTTGGCGATCACCAGCGCTTCACCCTCAAGTGGGCGGTGCTGGTGTGCCTGTGCATAATGGTCGCCGCTTTGCTGATGGGGATTTTTCCGCTGTTCAGCACTCTATAATCGTACAACTCACTGCGCCGGCTCTTAAGGCTGGCGCGGTCTAACACTCGCTCAAAGGAATACACATGGAATGGCTGACCAATCCGGAAATCTGGATTGCCTTCTTCACCCTGACGGCCCTCGAGATCGTCCTGGGCATCGATAACATCATCATGATTTCGATCCTGGTCAGCCGCATGCCCAAGCACATGCAGGCGCGTACCCGGATCTTCGGCCTGGCGCTGGCGATGGTCACGCGGATCCTGTTGCTGCTGTCGATCACTTGGGTCATGCGCCTCACCGACGATCTGTTCGTGGTGTTCGGCCAAGGCATTTCCGGCCGCGACCTGATCCTGTTCTTCGGTGGCCTGTTCCTGCTGTGGAAAAGCTCCCAGGAGATGTACCACGCCCTGGAAGGTGAAGACGAAACCCACGACGAGCCGAAGGGCGCCGGTGGCAAGTTCATCTACACCATCATCCAGATCGCGATCATCGACATCGTGTTCTCCCTGGACTCGGTGATTACCGCCGTTGGTATGGTTTCCCACGTACCGGTGATGGTGGCCGCGATCATCGTCGCCGTACTCGTGATGATGCTGGCCGCTGGCACCATCAGCGATTTCATCGACAAACATCCGTCGCTGAAGATGCTGGCGCTGTCGTTCCTGCTGGTGGTAGGTACCGTGCTGATCGCCGAAGCCTTCGACGTTCACGTGCCAAAAGGCTACGTTTACTTCGCCATGGCGTTCTCCCTGGCGGTTGAAGCGGTGAACATCAAGATGCGTACCGCCATCGCGAAAAAGAAGAAACAGCAGGACCCTGTGAAACTGCGCAAGGACATTCCGGGTCAATAACCTGGACCCGCTGCTGAAAAAGGGGCTTTAGAGCCCCTTTTTTTCATCTGCAAAAAGCTGATTTCATGACAGTTTTGTTTCAATCCCGACTTTAGCTATGCGATGCTGGCGCCGAGCCCATTCGCCAACTACAGCTTAAGTACAAGACGTAGAACGGCACGCGGCACTATTCACTTGCTCCGATTGGAGCACGACTCAACACAGGGGGCCCAGCATGCTGACCCTGCTCAATCTGCTTTCCGCGGTAACCCTGCTGATCTGGGGCACGCACATCGTCCGTACCGGCATCCTGCGGGTCTACGGCTCCAACTTGCGCCAGGTCATCGGGCAGAACATGTCCAAGCGCTGGCTGGCGTTTATCGCCGGCATCCTGGTGACGGCCATGGTGCAAAGCAGCAACGCCACGGCGATGCTGGTGACTTCGTTTGTCGGCCAGGGCCTGATGGGCCTGATGCCCGCCCTGGCGACCATGCTCGGTGCCGACGTCGGTACCGCGCTGATGGCCCGGGTGCTGACCTTTGACCTGTCGTGGCTGTCGCCGCTGTTGATTTTCCTCGGGGTGATTTTCTTCCTGTCGCGCAAACAGACACGCGCCGGGCAGATGGGCCGTGTCGGGATCGGCCTCGGGCTGATCATCCTTGCGCTGCAACTGATCGTCGAAGCCGCGGGCCCGATCACCCACGCGCAGGGCGTCAAGGTCCTGTTCGCCTCGCTGACCGGCGATATCTTGCTCGATGCCCTGGTCGGCGCGCTGTTCGCGATGATTTCCTACTCCAGCCTGGCCGCCGTCCTGCTGACCGCGACCCTCGCCGGTGCCGGCGTGATCGGCCTGCACGTGGCCATCGGCCTGGTGATCGGCGCCAACATCGGCAGCGGCGTGCTGGCCTTCCTCAGCACCAGCATGCAGAACGCCGCCGGGCGCCAGGTGGCCCTGGGCAGCCTGCTGTACAAGCTGATCGGCTTGCTGCTGATCATCCCGGTACTCGACCCGCTGGTCGGCTGGATGGATAACCTGGACTACAGCGCCCAAGGCATGGTGATCACCTTCCACCTGCTCTATAACGTTATTCGCTGCCTGATCTTGCTGCCCACCATCGGCCCGATGTCCCGCTTGTGCGCCTGGTTGCTCCCGGAACGCGAAGAGGTCAACGGCCTGGCCAAACCGCGCCACCTGGACCTGGCAGCACTCGCCACCCCAAGCCTGGCACTGGCCAACGCCGCCCGCGAAACCCTGCGCCTGGGCGACCTGATCGACAACATGCTGACCTCGATGCTGGAAGTGCTGCGCGGCAAGCAAACCGCCATCACCCAGGAAATGCGCAGCCTGAGCGACGATGTCGAGGCGCTCTACAGCGCGATCAAGCTCTACCTCGCCCAAATGCCCCGGGAAGACCTCAGCGAACAGGACAGCCGACGCTGGGCCGAGATCATCGAACTGTCGATCAACCTGAAACTGGCCGGCGACCTGATCGAACGCATGCTGCGCAAGGTCCAGCAGCAAAAGACCTCCCAGCGCCGTTCATTCTCCGAAGTCGGCCTGGAGGAACTCGCGGGCCTGCAAACCCAACTGATCGCCAACCTGCGCTTGGGGCTCTCGGTGTTCCTCAGTGCCGACCCGGAAAGCGCCCGGCAACTGCTGCGGGAAAAGCGCCGCTTCCGCGCCCAGGAGCGTCGCCTGGCCCACGCCCACGTCAGCCGCTTGCAACGTAAAATCGTACAGAGCCTGGAGACCAGTTCCTTGCACCTGGAGCTGATTGCCGACATGAAGCGTCTCAACTCGCTGTTCTGCAGCAGCGCTTATGTGGTGCTGGAAACCACCGACACCGGTGCGCTCTCGGCGGACGATATTGCCGACATCACCCATTCGCCCTGAACGTACGACGGCGAGTGAAGTCAGTTAACAACGGACCTCACTCGCCAGGAAGCCTGTTATGCGTCGCCTGCTATTCGCCTGCCTGCTCATGGGTTCGGCACACACCTTTGCCTTTGACCGCCTGCAAGTCGAGGGCTACACCCTGCCCAACGGCCTGCAATTGCTGCTCAAGCCGGGCACCGAACGCGGCCACGTGGCAATTCGCCTGGTGGTGGGTGTGGGCCTGGATGACTTCAGTTGTGAAGATAAGGAACTGCCGCACCTGCTGGAGCATTTGCTGTTCAGCGGGATCGACGGTGGCGGCGAAGGTGAACTGGAAGAACGCATGCAAGCCCTCGGCGGCGACTGGAACGCCTACACCAGCAATGCCGACACCACTTTCGTCATCGAGGCTCCGGCGCAGAACCAGCGCAAGGTGCTCGACCTGCTGCTGGCCATCATCACCCGCACCCAACTGACCGACGCCAACATCAATGCCGCCAAACAGGTGGTGGAGCGCGAAGACGGCGGCCATTACTCACACCTGCAACGGCTGCTGGACCGCCAGGACCTCGGCCACAAGGCCAGCAGTCAGCTTGCCGTCGAACTGGGGCTCAAATGCGCCGAGCGGGCCGAAGTCGAGCACCTGACCCGCGACCAATTGGAAAAGCTGCGCAAGGCCTGGTACGCCCCCAACAACATGACCCTGATCATCGTCGGCGACCTCGACAAGCTGCTGCCGGCCTATCTCGAACGCACTTACGGCGCACTGGATCCGGTTGACCCCAGCGAACATCGCCCGTTGCCGGAGATTCAACACGCCGCCGCCGTCCGCCGCGACCTGATCCACGGCTGGGTCGGTGACAACGCCAAGCTGCACTGGTTATTCCCCGAGCCGGTACTGGACGACCAATACGATGAAACCTTCGACCTGCTCAAGGACTACCTGGATTGGGCGCTGTATCGTCAATTGCGCTTGCAGCACGGCTTGTCCTATGGCCCATGGAGCGAGCGCGAAGTGCTGGGCGGCGTCGGCTTCATGAGCCTCAACGCCGACCTTGAACGCGACAACCTGCCCGAAGCCGAGCACGTGCTGGAAACCCTCAGGGCCCAGTTGCTCAAGGACGGCCTCGACCCGGCCACCTTCGCCCGCCTGCAACAAGCCGCCATTGCCCGCCAGGCGTGGGCCGTTCAAGGCAACAGCGCGTTGGCCGACTATTACTGGAGTGCCTCGGGCGACTACGCCAAAGGGCATTTCAGCGACCCGGCCAAGCGCATCAAGGCTGTAAGCCTGGAGCAAGCCAACCAGGCCATGCGCGAGTTGCTCAAGCAGAACGGCTACTGGCGCATCGAAAAACCGTTGTTCAGCTACGATAGCCTCAACTGGATCGCCGCAGGCGCACTGGGGCTGATTGCGATTGTGTTACTAGGCGTGTGGCGTTATCGCAAAGGGATTGCGTAATCGGGCCCCGAGAAAACGGCTAAAACGTTATTCTGTCTGGGATTTTTCCTACAAAGACTGTGAACTGCCGAATGCCTATCCTGACTCACACCATCCAGCGCATCCTCGAGCTGATGAAGCGCTACCCAGGGGTGATTGCACTCGGCGGTTTCATCTCGGGTGTGGGCAGCTTCATCCTGGTGGATCGCCAGCAAGGCATGGCCAGCTGGATCGCGATCATCATGCTGGTGAGCTGGTTATGGCTGATGCTCGAAAACAGCCTCACCCAGCTGTTCAGCAAAGTCTTCAAACGGGAAATCCCCGAACCGCTGCTGCGCTACGCCACGCAGATGATCCATCAGGAAAGCCTGTTTTTTGTCCTGCCGTTCTTTTTTGTCACCACCACCTGGAACAGCGGCCAGTCGATCTTTACCGGCCTGCTGGGCGCGGCGGCGTTGGTCTCCATCACCGACCCGCTGTACTACAAGTGGCTGGCGCCCAAGCGCTCGCTGTTTCTCGCACTGCACACCCTGACCCTGTTTGCGGCCCTGCTGACCGCGCTGCCGATCATCCTGCACCTGACCACCGCCGAGAGTTACAAACTGGCCCTCGGCGTGGCAATGGCGCTCTCTATCCCGAGCCTGGCCGTGAGCCTGCCGCTGCGTAGCATCAAGGGCTGGGCGATGCTGTTGGGGGTTACCGCAGCGATTGGTTGCGCCGGCTGGTTCCTGCGCACTTGGGTGCCGCCCGCGACGCTGTGGATGACCGAAGTGGCCATCAGCACCCAATTGCAGGACCGCACGCCCGGCGATGACCTGAAAGAAGTCAGCGCCGCCCAACTGCGCAGCAGCGGGCTGTATGCCTACACCGCGATCAACGCGCCGCGCGGCCTGGACGAGCGGATCTACCATGTGTGGAAATTCAACGGCAAGGAAGTCGACCGCATCGCCCTGGACATCCATGGTGGGCGCAAGGAAGGCTATCGGGCCTGGACCCACAAGCAGAACTTCCCCCCCGACTCGGTAGGACGCTGGCAGGTACGGGTGCTGACCGAAGATGGCCAAGTGATCGGCGTGTTGCGCTTCAAGGTGACTGACCCCGGTCAGGGCGCTACAACGCCAGACGCGCCAAAGTAGGCAGGATCGTGCTATTACGTAGGAATTCTGGAATAGCCAAACAAGCTCGGAGCTTATGACCAGTAGCACAACGGCCGGTGCAGCCCATCTGGACACGTCCACCCAGCCTCCATTGCTGAGGATTACAGGGGATTGGACGCTTGCCCACTATGCCAACCTGAAGAAGCTGTCGGAAAAGCTCGACGGCCAGTACGACGCTGGCGCACGCATCGACCTTAACGGCCTCGGCGCCCTGGACACGGCCGGCGCCTCGCTGCTGGTGGAATTGCTCGGCCCCGAGCGCATCGAACAGTCCGCCGAACATACCGACTGCAGCCTCTCGACCGCCGACCGCGCGTTACTGAAAACCGTCTACCGCTCTCTGAACGACTTCTGTGTGCCGGTCAAGGAACCCGAAGAAGCCGCCGGCATCATGTTGCTGGCGCGCATCGGCGGCGCGGTCTACACCGTCTGGCAAGACGGCATGAAACTCCTGGGCTTCATCGGCCTGATCCTCGAGACCTTCGCCCGTGGCGTTTTCCGGCCCAAGCGCTGGCGCGTGACGCCAATGGTTGCGCATATCGAACAAACCGGCCTCGACGCGGCCCCCATCGTGGCCTTGCTGACCTTCCTGGTGGGCGCAGTGGTGGCGTTTCTCGGTGCCACGGTGCTGGCCAGTTTTGGCGCAAGCATCTTCACCGTGGACCTGGTGGCGTTCTCCTTCCTGCGGGAGTTCGGCGTGTTGCTCACCGCGATCCTGATGGCGGGCCGCACTGCCAGTGCCTTCACCGCACAAATCGGCTCGATGAAGGCCAACGAAGAGATCGATGCGATCCGCACCCTGGGCCTCGACCCGATGGAGTTGCTGGTGCTGCCCCGCGTACTGGCATTGCTGGTGGCGCTGCCGATGCTGACGTTCCTGGCAATGCTCTCGGGCATTATCGGCGGCGGTGTGGTGTGTGCCGTGGCCCTGGATATTTCGCCGGCAATGTTCCTGTCGCTGCTGCAATCGGACATTGGCGTGCAGCACTTCCTCGTCGGCATGGTCAAGGCACCGATCTTCGCGTTCCTGATCGCGGCCATCGGCTGCCTCGAAGGTTTCAAGGTCAGCGGCAGCGCCGAGTCCGTCGGCGCCCACACCACCTCCAGTGTGGTGCAATCGATTTTCGTGGTGATCGTGCTGGATGCGGTCGCCGCACTGTTCTTCATGGAGATGGGCTGGTGAGTCGTCTGCGCCGTGCGCCCACTGAGGCGGTGATCGAAGTCCGCGGGCTGTGCAACCGCTTTGGTTCGCAAAGCGTGCACGAGAACCTCGACCTGGACTTGTACAAGGGTGAAATCCTCGCCGTCGTCGGTGGCTCCGGCAGTGGCAAGTCGGTGCTGCTGCGCAGCATCATTGGGTTGCGCCAGCCCAGCGAAGGCCAGGTGCGGGTGTTCGGGCAGAACTTGCCGAGCCTGTCGGAACACGAGCGGTCGCTGGTGGAGCGGCGCTTCGGCGTGCTGTTCCAGAAGGGCGCGCTGTTTTCCTCGCTGACGGTCACCGAGAACGTTGCGTTGCCACTGATAGAGCATGCCGGCCTCAGCCGTCCCGATGCCGAGCACCTGGCGGCAGTGAAACTGGCGTTGGCCGGGCTGCCGCTGTCGGCCGCCGACAAATACCCCTCGTCACTCTCCGGCGGCATGATCAAGCGCGCGGCCCTGGCCCGTGCCCTGGCGCTGGACCCGGACATCCTGTTTCTCGACGAACCCACCGCCGGCCTCGACCCGATCGGCGCCGCCGCCTTCGATCAACTGATCCTGACCCTGCGCGATGCGTTGGGCCTGAGCGTGTTCCTGGTCACCCACGACCTCGACACGCTGTACACCATCACCGACCGCGTAGCGGTGCTGGCGCAGAAAAAGGTACTGGTGGCGGATGCCATCGATGTCGTCTCGGAAACCGACGACGCCTGGATTCACGAATACTTCCATGGCCCACGGGGCCGCGCGGCATTGGATGCCGCTCAACTGCTCAACGAGGTATGACATGGAAACCCGAGCCCATCATGTGATGATCGGTCTGTTCAGCGTGATCGTCGTGGTCGGCGCCATGCTGTTTGGCCTGTGGCTGGCCAAGTCCAGCGTCGACAGCGCATTCCAGGATTACGAAGTGGTGTTCAACGAGGCGGTCAGTGGGCTGTCCCAAGGCAGTGCCGTGCAGTACAGCGGGATCAAGGTGGGCGACGTCACCAGCCTGCGCCTCGACCCGAAAGACCCGCGCCGGGTGCTGGCGCGCATCCGCCTGGCCGGGCAGACGCCGATCAAGGAAGACACCCAGGCCAAGCTGGCCCTGACCGGCATTACTGGCACCTCGATCATCCAGCTCAGCGGCGGTACGCCCCAAAGCCCTGAGCTCAAGGGCAAGGACGGCAACCTGCCGGAAATCATTGCGTCGCCATCGCCGATCGCGCGACTGCTGAACAACAGCAACGACCTGATGACCAGCATCAACTTGCTGCTGCACAACGCCAATCACATGTTCTCCCGTGAGAACGTCGACCGCCTCAGCAATACCCTGGACAACCTGCAACAGACCACCGGCGCGATTGCCGATCAGCGCGGCGACATCAAGGTGGTGATGCAGCAATTGATGCAGGTGAGCAAACAGGCCAGCGCCACCCTGGAGCAAACCACCGCGCTGATGCGCAACGCCAACGGTTTGCTCAACGACCAGGGCAAGCAGGTGTTTGGCAGCGCCGAGAAGGCCATGCAGTCCCTTCAACAGAGCACGGCCACGATCGACACCTTGCTGACCAACAACAAGGATTCCCTGAACAGCGGCATGCAGGGTCTCAACGAACTGGCGCCAGCGGTGCGCGAGCTGCGGGAAACCCTGGGTTCGTTGCGCGCCATTTCCCGCCGCCTGGAAGCCAACCCCAGCGGTTACCTGCTGGGCAGCGACAAGAACAAGGAGTTCACGCCATGAAGCGTGCGTACCAAATGATCGCCCCCGTTGCGCTGGTATTGGTCAGTGCGTGTTCCATCCTGCCGAAGGCGGATCCCTCGGACGTGTACCGGTTGCCATCGGCGCAGGCCGCCACGCAGGCCAGCCCGGTGGCCTGGTCGCTGCGGGTGGCGAAGCCGCAGACCAGCGAATTCCTCGACAGCCCGCGGATTGCCGTGGTGCCTAACGGTGACTTGATCAGCAGCTATGCGAATTCCCGCTGGAGCGATCCAGCCCCCGTGCTGTTGCGTAACCGGTTGCTGGACGGGTTCCAGCGGGATGGGCGGGTGACGTTGCTCAGTACCGATGAGACCAATCTGCAGGCGGACTTTGAGTTGGGCGGGCAGTTGCAGGCGTTTCAGAGTGAGTATCGCGGCAGCGCAGTTGAAGTGGTGATACGGCTGGACGCACGGTTGGTGCGCGAGAGTGATCAACGGATTATTGCCAGCAAGCGGTTCGAGGTGAGGCAGCCGGTGGGGGATACCAAGGTGCCGGCGGTGGTAGCCGGGTTTGGTCAGGCTGGCGATGTACTGAACAGGCAGGTGGTGGATTGGGCCGTCGGCCTGGGAAGCCGCGCTTTTGTGTCGAGGGAGCTTGCTCCCGTTGGGCTGCGCAGCAGCCCCAAAACCAGTCAATGAGCTTTGACTGACACACCTGCGATAACTGACTGGGGCCGCTTCGCGGCCCAACGGGAGCAAGCTCCCTCGCCACAGGGATTCAGGTCTTAGCCGAAGAACCAGTAGCACACCGCAATCGCCGCCACCACACCAGCAAACTCCGCCAACAACGCACACCCCACCGCATGCCGCGCCCGCTGGATTCCCACCGAGCCAAAGTACACCGCCAACACATAGAACGTGGTCTCGGTGCTGCCCTGAATCGTCGCCGCCACCAGCGCCGGGAAGCTGTCCACGCCCTGGGTCTGCATCGTCTCGATCAACATCGCCCGCGCCGCACTGCCGGAGAACGGCTTGACCATCGCGGTCGGCAGCGCATCGACAAAGCGCGTGTCCATGCCGGTCCAGGCCACTACGTGGCGAATGCCTTCCAGGCCGAAATCCAGCGCGCCGGACGCCCGCAACACGCCCACTGCACACAGCATCGCCACCAGGTACGGCAGCAGGTTCTTGGCAACGTCGAAGCCCTCTTTGGCGCCTTCGACAAACGCCTCGTAGACCTTCACCTTGCGCAGCGCGCCGATCACCAGGAACAACATGATCAGCCCGAACAGCGTGAGGTTGCCGAGGATCGACGACAGCCCCGCCAGCGCCGTGGCTGAGAGCGTCGCCAGCAAGGCCATGAAGCCACCCAGTACCAGCGCACCCGGAATCAGATACGCCAGCACCACCGGGTCCCACAGCCGCAGGCGTTGCATCACCGCCACCGACAACAGGCCCACCAGGGTCGAGGCGCTGGTGGCCAGCAGGATCGGCAGGAACACCAGCGTCGGGTCCGCCGCACCTTGCTGGGCGCGGTACATGAAGATGGTGACCGGCAGCAGGGTCAGGGAAGACGCGTTGAGTACCAGGAACAGGATCTGCGCGTTGCTGGCGGTATTGGGGATAGGGTTGAGCTCTTGCAGCGCCTTCATGGCCTTGAGGCCGATGGGCGTAGCGGCGTTATCGAGGCCCAGGCCGTTGGCGGCGAAGTTGAGCGTGATCAAGCCGATGGCCGGATGACCGGCAGGCACTTCCGGCATCAGGCGCCGGAACAGCGGCCCCAGGGCCTTGGCCAGCCAGTCGACGATCCCGGCTTTCTCGGCGATACGCAGGAAGCCCAGCCACAAGGTCAGGGTGCCGAACAGCAACACCATCACCTCGACCGACAGCTTGGCCATGGCGAAAATGCTTTCCACCATGGCCGCAAAGATCCCGGCATTCCCGCCGATCAGCCATTGCGCCAGCGCAGACACCATCGCCACGATAAAGAAGCCAAGCCACAGGCCATTGAGCATCAGTTGAATCCCCCGAAAGATGGGGCGAATGATAGCGGGGCTGGCAGAAACGACAAACCCCGGATTTTCCGGGGTTTGTGTAGGAGCCAGTTATGGCGGTCAGCCGCGAGTGGTCTCGCCGGCCGGCAGCACTTGCTTGGTGCGCCAGTGCGGCAGGGAGTTCCAGTAGCGCTCGCCCTTGGCATCGTCGTACATGCCTTCCCAACGGGAGATGACCAGTACGGCCAGGGCGTTACCGATCACGTTCAGTGCGGTACGGGCCATGTCCATGATGCGGTCGACACCGGCGATGAACGCCAGGCCTTCCAGCGGAATGCCCACGCTGCCCAGGGTCGCCAGCAGCACCACGAAGGACACGCCCGGCACGCCGGCGATGCCTTTGGAGGTGACCATCAGGGTAAGCACCAGCATCAGTTGCTGGCCAATCGACAGGTCGATGCCATACAGCTGGGCGATAAAGATCGCCGCGATGCTCTGGTACAGGGTCGAACCGTCGAGGTTGAACGAATAGCCGGTCGGTACCACGAAGCTGCAGATCGCCTTCGGCGCGCCGTAGGCTTCCATCTTCTCGATCACACGCGGCAGCACGGTTTCAGAGCTGGCAGTGGAGTAGGCCAGCACCAGCTCATCCTTGAAGATGCGCATCAGCTTGATCACCGAGAAACCGAACAGGCGGGCGATCAGGCCCAGCACCACAAAAGCAAAGAACAGGATGGCGACGTAAACCAGGATAACCAGCTTGGCAAGCGGCAGCAGCGAGGCGAAGCCGAAGTTGGCGACGGTCACCGCGATCAGGGCAAATACACCGATCGGGGCGTATTTCATGATCATGTGGGTGACTTTGAACATGCTCTCGGACACGCCCTGGAACATGGTCACCAGGGGCTCGCGCAATTCAGGCTTGAGGCTCGACAAGCCGAGGCCGAACAACACCGAGAAGAAGATGATCGGCAGCATGTCGCCACGGGCCACGGCGGCGAAGATATTCGACGGGATCAGGTTGAGGATCGTCTCGATGAACGCGTGCTCGTGCTGGACCTCGGCGGCGGTGGCCGTGTATTTGGAAATGTCGACGGTACCCAGGGTACTCATGTCGATGCCGGTACCCGGATGGAACAGGTTGGCCAGCAACAGGCCGACCACAATGGCAATGGTGGTGACCACTTCGAAGTAAAGGATGGTTTTAACGCCGATCCGGCCGAGCTTTTTTGCATCGCCAACACCGGCGATTCCGACAATCAGCGACGAAATCACGATCGGGATAACGATCATCTTGATCAGGCGGATAAAGATATCGCCAGCGGGCTGCAACACGTTGCTGATCCACCAGGCCTTTTCAGCACTGAAATGGTTAAGCACCGCACCGATTGCAATCCCCAGCACCAGACCGATGAGGATCTGCCAGGCGAGGCTTAGCTTTGCCTTCTTCATGTCATTACCCTTACTTCAAGTGGACTCAGGCAGATGCGCCAGCAGCTGGAACGCTCGAGAGCGAAAAAGTGTGTGCATCTGCCCCCGTAGAAGGTCACCGCAGTTGGCCGATATGGCTCACTGGCAGGCGAAAAAAGGCGCAACTATTCCGATGCAAGGAGGCGACGTCTAATGCCGTAAACGCCTACCCTATGCCGAATCGGCATGAGTTTTTTTGAGTTTTTCTGTCTGAACGGTCAGTTCGAATACGACATTTCGGCAGGCATAAATGCCGCGAACCGGCCATTTCAGGCTCGCGCAGGGTTTTTTGAAAATCTACGGTCGCGGTTGAAAACCCCTGAAAATTCCTACGCATACCATCGAAAAACTCGTCTGGCAGGAGACAAACTTTCTCGATAGATGGTCACGCGGAAACACCAAGAAATGGTTGGGCGGACGCAAAAAGGAGAATTGCCGCTATGGGCGGCATGACAGAAGCGGGCATAGGAGCCGCAAGCCCGTCGCAAGTTCCACAAACCATCGGCTTGGGAACTTGCGTCGCAGCTTTTCACCTGACCCGGCCCTTGCGCAGGCACTCCCTGTCCCCGTAGGTCAAGCCGATCCAAACGATCAGAGCAACCCGGCCCCTTGGTCATGCACCACCCTTGTCGGGCGATGCAAACAGAAAGAAGCACGGCGCTTCTTTCTATGGACGTTAAGCCGGTAGACGACAGCGTCGTCAGACCGAACCTAGTACCAATTCGGATCTTTCTTGAGCTGTTCCATCAGCAGCTTTTGCATGCCTTCGTCCGGCTTGCCAAGAAAACGGTAGTCGGCGTGCCGCGTTGGCGATTTGTCCGCGGGCAAGCCCGCCGGGACTTCTACCAACATCGCGTAAGCATCTTCCTTGTCGAAGCTGAAAGCGACGATCAGGCGCTTGTTCAGGCATGTGTCTGCGGTTTCACAGAGCGGCCCGACCAAGTACTTGTCACCATCCTCTTCAACGGCATTCATCTGTTCAGCGCTACCCGACAGGTTCATCACCCATTCAGGCAGGCGCTCTTCCTTCTTGACCACGCTCTGCCAGGTCTCGCGGTACTGCGGGTCCGCACTCAGCAGTTCGTTGGCTCGGGACTGGCCATCATTGGCAGCCAGCACCAAGCCGCTGCCGCCCAACAACAGGGCGGCAGCCAGGACTTTAAGGGACGAGTTGAACATGCTTAGCCTCGACCACGACGGCCAAAGAAGAAGGAAGCGATGAACATCACCAGGAAGACCACAAACAGAATCTTGGCGATACCCGTAGCGGTGCCCGCGATACCACCGAAGCCCAGGACTGCAGCCACAATGGCGATGATCAGAAATGTGATTGCCCAACTCAACATGGTGATTCTCCTTACGCTTCTTTTAGGGGTAACAGCGGTAGTGCCTGCGGTCGCTCGATTCGAGGACCGTGTATTGCCTAGAACACCCAGCGTTCCTGCGATGGCAGGTCGCCGAGGGTGGAGTCCTGTTCAACCGCCGCCAATTGCGGGGTTGTCACATCGGCGGCAGTGCTGCCGACGGAGCGGAAATGGGTCTGGGTCATCATCGGACGTTCAAACTGCACGACTTGCTGCTGACTCTGCTGCCAATGCGCCAATTGCTGACCGCCAATCAAGGTCACCATCAGGGCCAGGCTGGCAAACAGCCCCTGTTGCAGGCGCAGTGGCGATACACGCAGTTGGGTCAGGCTTTGGCGAGTCATGCTGTATCTCTCCCGCATTCTGATTATTCGTAGATGAAACTCGTATGAGGTGTATTGCAGCCTGCGTGCCAGTTTTTTAACAAAATAAAAACCAATAAAATCAACCAGTTAAAAACAAAAGCGCTTTGACACCACGAGCATCCTGCACGATGCCCCTATCCTTGCCGTGCGAAATGCACGATGGTCACTGGTCGGATCAAGGGATAGGAAGGCAACGTTCGACTGCCGAAGTGGCAAGAGGGAGACAAAAACGCCTCTTGTGGGCGTCTTTGTAAGAAGAAGCGCAGATAGCTGCGCGGTGACGGCTTTAATCAATCAGAATAAACCATGCAACTTGCCCGATTATTCCGGGACTAAACAACATCATTCATTCTTAAGGGAGCGCGGGACAGATGGAATCAGCCAAGGAACTTCAAGGCCGCATTCTTTTAGTGGATGACGAATCCGCGATCCTTCGCACCTTCCGTTACTGCCTGGAAGATGAAGGCTACACCGTAGCCACCGCCAACAGCGCCGCCCAGGCCGATGCCTTGTTGCAACGCCAGGTGTTTGACCTGTGCTTCCTGGACCTGCGCCTGGGCGAAGACAACGGCCTGGATGTACTGGCGCAAATGCGTATCCAGGCGCCGTGGATGCGCGTGGTGATCGTCACGGCCCACTCGGCCGTCGACACCGCCGTGGATGCGATCCAGGCCGGCGCGGCCGACTACCTGGTAAAGCCTTGCAGCCCCGACCAATTGCGCCTGGCCACGGCCAAGCAGCTGGAAGTGCGCCAGCTGTCGGCACGCCTGGAAGCCCTGGAAGGCGCAGTGCGCCAACCCAAGGACGGCCTCGACTCCCATAGCCCGGCGATGATGGTGGTGCTGGAAACCGCACGCCAGGTGGCGGGCACTGATGCCAACATCCTGATTCTCGGCGAATCCGGCACCGGTAAAGGTGAACTGGCCCGGGCGATCCACGGTTGGAGCAAACGCGCGAAAAAATCCTGTGTCACCATCAACTGCCCGTCCCTGACGGCGGAACTGATGGAAAGCGAGTTGTTCGGTCATAGCCGTGGTGCGTTTACCGGCGCCAGCGAAAGCACCCTCGGCCGCGTCAACCAGGCCGATGGCGGCACCTTGTTTCTCGACGAGATCGGCGACTTTCCGCTTACTTTACAACCCAAGTTGCTGCGCTTTATCCAGGACAAGGAATACGAGCGCGTCGGCGACCCGGTGACGCGCCGTGCCGATGTGCGAATTCTCGCCGCTACCAACCTGAACCTGGAAGACATGGTTCGCGACGGCCGTTTCCGCGAAGACCTGCTGTATCGCCTGAATGTCATCACCTTGCACCTGCCGCCCCTGCGCGAACGCAGCGAAGACATCCTGACCCTGGCCGACCGCTTCCTGGCGCGCTTCGTGAAGGAATATGCGCGGCCGGCGCGCGGCTTCAGCGATGAAGCCCGTGAGGCACTGCTCAACTACCGCTGGCCGGGGAACATCCGTGAGCTGCGCAACGTGGTTGAGCGGGCCAGCATCATCTGCCCGCAGGAAAAAGTTGAGATCAGCCACCTCGGCATGGCCGAGCAGCCGACCAACAATGCCCCGCGTATCGGTGCGGCGTTGAGCCTGGATGAACTGGAAAAGGCGCATATCGGCGCCGTGCTGGCCACCAGCGACACCCTGGACCAGGCGGCCCGAACCCTTGGCATTGATGCGTCGACGCTGTATCGCAAACGCAAACAATACAACCTGTGAGCTGTAGCCTATGAAGCTTGCGATGACCCTGCGCACTCGGTTGTTCCTGAGTATTTCCGCGCTGATCACCGTCGCCCTGTTGGGTTTGCTGCTGGGGCTGGTGAGCGTCATGCAAATGGCCAAGACCCAGGAATCGTTGATTCGCAGCAACTTCATCACATTGGACCTGGGGCTCAAGCTTCGGCAGACCCTCGGCGACCAGTTGATGATCATGCTCAATGAACAGCCGAATACCGCTGCGCTGGAAGACTCCAAGCAACGCTATTTCGCCCTGTTGCAGCAAGGTATCGACCACGAACAAAAGGACGCGGTAACCAGCGGTTTTAACCAGGCCAAGACCAATTACCTGAGCTTTCTCGAGGCGTTCGATGAAAAGGAGAATGCTCCGCCGCAACTGCGCAACAACGACGAGCTCACCAAACGCTTCAACATCCTGCGCAACGGCCTGATCGCCGAGCACAAGAAAGCCCTGGATAACATCAACGATACCGAACACAAGTCCCGTGAACGTGCGCTGCTGATTGCCGGCCTGCTGGGCCTGGTCGGCCTGGCGGTGCTGATCATCGGTTTCGTTACCGCCCACGGTATCGCCCGCCGCTTTGGCGGGCCGATCGAAGCGCTGGCCAAGGCCGCCGACAAGATCGGCCAGGGCAACTTCGAAGTCACGCTGCCCATTTCATCCGCAGCGGAAATGAACCTGCTGACCCGACGCTTCGGCATCATGGCCGAGGCGTTGCGCCAGCATCAGGCAACCAATGTCGACGAGCTACTCGCCGGGCAGCAACGCCTGCAGGCGGTGCTCGACAGCATCGACGACGGCCTGCTGATGATCGACCGCCAGGGTCGCCTGGAACACCTTAACCCGGTGGCACAACGTCAACTCGGCTGGGACGAGAATCGCCTGGGCCAAGGCCTTGGCGACGCCCTGGGCCGCCCGGAACTGGATGAACAGCTGCAACTGGTACTGCGCGGCGGCAACCTGGAGCGCGCACCTGAAGACCTGGAAGTAGAGGTAGAGGGTGAGCTGCGCCTGCTGACGTACAGCCTGACGCCGGTCAGCCATACCCAGGGTCACATTCTGGGCGCGGTGATGGTGCTGCATGACGTTACCGAGCAGCGTGCCTTTGAACGAGTGCGCAGTGAGTTTGTGTTGCGCGCGTCCCATGAATTACGCACGCCGGTGACGGGCATGCACATGGCCTTCGGCTTGTTCCGGGAACGGGCGAAGTTTCCTGCGGAGTCGCGCGAAGCGGACCTGCTGGATACGGTCAACGAGGAAATGCAGCGCCTGATGCAGTTGATCAACGACTTGCTCAACTTCTCGCGCTACCAGAATGGCTTGCAGAAACTCACCCTGGGCCCGTGTGACATCAGCGACCTGCTCGAACATGCCCGCGCCCGCTTCGCGGAGCAGGCGAATGCGCAGAACATCGAGCTGCTGGTTGAGGAACAATCCCCGCTACCGAGGTTGCATGCCGATCGAGCGCAGCTGGAAAGAGTGCTCGACAATTTGCTGGGCAATGCCCTGCGGCACACAGCCGACGGTGGGCAGATCCGCTTGCAGGCGCGTCGTCATGGCGAACGGGTGATTGTCAGCGTTGAAGACAACGGTGAAGGCATTGCCTACGGCCAGCAGGGACGAATCTTCGAACCGTTTGTGCAGGTAGGCCGCAAGAAAGGCGGCGCCGGGCTGGGCCTGGCGCTGTGCAAGGAGATCGTGCAATTGCACGGTGGCCGCATGGGGGTGTACTCGCGGCCGGGGCAGGGGACGCAGTTCTACATGGCGTTGCCCCTGTAGGACCAACGCGCCAACCGTTATTGGTGATTCAACGCCCGCAGGATCGCAGCACTTTCGGCATCCGGCGTCCCATCAAACAGCGACGCCCGGAAATGCATCTGGAACGCGGCCACCACATGCCGCGTCGCCACATCCAGCTCGCCCGTCTGCGGCGTCGGATAGCCCAGCTTCGCCAACTCTTCCTGGAACCAGGTAATGCTCGGCAGATCGGCTGCGTACTGCACCTGGTAACGGGCCACCGCCTTGGCGTCCGGCCACATGCCCAGCCCTTCATCCGCCAGGCGCTTCCAGGGGAACAACGGCCCCGGGTCCAGCTTGCGCAGCGGGGCAATGTCGCTATGGCCGATGATGTTTCGCGGGTCGATGCCGTTGCGTTTGCTGATGTCCTTGAGCAGCACCACCAGTGACTGCACCTGCGCTTCGGAATAGGGATACCAGACGCGGCCCGTCGGCAAATCCCGATAACCCGGGTTCACGATCTCGATCCCGATGGAGCTGGAGTTGAGCCAGGTGCGGCCCATCCATTCACTTTCTCCGGCATGCCAGGCGCGCTGGCTTTCATCCACGAGCTTATAGATGGTGGCCGAGGCGTCATCACCGATCAGGTAATGACTGCTGACCTGGCCATGGGTCAACAGCGCCAGGGAGCGCTCAAGGGACGCCGAGGTGTAGTGCACGACGACAAACTGCACACGATTGTCGTGGTTCACCGACGGATGACTGGTGTCCAGGCGAGGGCCGCTCGCGCAACCGGCGAGCAGGAGAAACAGAAAGGCAGAACACAGAAGTTTCATGGCAGCAAATAGTACGCTTAAGACGATAATGCAACAGTGTAACGTACCGTTTGCTGCCAGGCGGCCAAATGCGATGTTTTAAACAAAATGGAACATTTCCGGTCAGGCCGCCTGCACCTGGTTACGCCCCGCCGCCTTGGCACGATATAACGCCTCGTCAGCGCGCTTGAGCGCCAGGTCACTGCGTTCTCCCGGCTGAAACTGCGCCATGCCCATGGACACCGTAATCGTCACCGGCTCGCCCTTGAAGTGAAACGGGCAGGCTTGGATGGCTGCACGCAGGGTTTCGCCCACCGCCAACGCATCGGACAGCGACGAGTTGGGCATCAGCAGCACAAACTCTTCACCGCCAAAACGCGCGATGAAGTCGTTCGGCCGCAGGCGTTTGCGAAGCACCGTGGCGATGATTTTCAGCACCTTGTCGCCCGCCAGATGACCATAGCCGTCGTTGATGCGCTTGAAGTGATCGAGGTCCAGCATGGCCAGTGACAGGTTATTTCCACGCTGGTGCCAGGCGTTGACCTCCTGCTCCAGACGCTCGCTCCAGGCCGCGCGGTTGGGTAGTCCGGTGAGCGGATCGATCAGGGCTTTCTGGCGCTGAACCTCAAGGTGTTCACGGTAGCCCTGAGCCTCTTGCTCCATATTGGCGACCCGTTCGGCCAGGCCCTTGAGCCGTGCAGCCACTTCCTGTTCGCGCTGGTCACGCTGGTGGCGGTGTTCATCCATGGTGCCCAGCAACCCTTCGAGATGGCTCTCCAGCACGTGCTTGAGGCTGTCGAGGTCTGCGGCGTCCTGCATGCTGGTTTGCAAACCATCCACTTGTTCGCGGATCTGGGTATCCAGTTCCCTGGCCGCCGAGCGGCTGTCGGCGTGGCCGTCACTGGCGACCTGCAGGTGCCCCTGGAACGCCTCGAGACGATCGTTGAGTTGCTTGAGGTAGGCTTCAAACTCGTGCTGGCCGCTGTCGGTGATCGCCAGCATCAACACCGCCAGGTCATCGAGGATCGGCAGCAATTCGTACCAGTTCAATCCGTGGGCCAGGCGTTCACGCATGGCTTCGGCCTGGGGCCGATGGCGCTCGGGCAGCGAGAGGTCTTCCAGTAAGCCGAGCAGGGTATCTTCGATGTGCTTGGCCACCGAACTGTAAGACGGCTCGGGGGTGTCGGGCAGGGCGTAGGCTTGATCCGCTTGCAGCTCGTCTGCGTTCAGCTCTGCCTGCTCGGGCGATTCTTGCGGTTCATCGGCCAGGACCGGGGGCAGGGAAAGACTGCCGATCTCTGTCCGCTCCGGCTCACGGGCCTGCACCTCTGGCACCTCGACCATGGCGGCGAGAGCGCTCTCAAGCTCAACCTCCGCTTCGATCGGTTGCTCGGGTTCTGGCGTTTCGATAATCGTAGCGGGTGCCTCGACGACAGGCGCTGTGACCGCGACGGCCGGAGCAACAGGCACTGCTTCGCTGACAGCGTCGGTAGCCTCTACTGGCGATACCGGCTCAGGGGGCGACTCGATGGGGGCCGGGACCTTCGGCTGCGGTGCAAAAGCCCGCAGCGCCTGGGCCAGTTCCGCCGATTGCGCCGGCGCTTCAACTTCATCCACCGGCCTGGGCTTTGGCGCAGCAGGCGCCGGAGAAGCCGGGCGGGATGGCGTGGGCGCTTCAACCTCCGGCGTGTCGATTGCGTCCTTGGTGCCAAACAGACGCTGCAACAGCCCCGGGCTCGAACGGCTGGTTTCGCCCTCCGGCTCCAGGTTACTCAGCGCCTGCCCCTGCAGGCCGCTCAGCTCGCTCAGCAACAGCGGGATCTCCCGCGCCTGGCCAACCCGACCGTCCAGCTGCTTGGCGAAAGCCTTCAGCGGGCGACTCACGTCCCGTGGCAAGGGCAGTTTCTGCAACTGAGTGACCAGGGCCGTCAACGCGCTGCCGATCTGGTCAACCCGGGTTTCGCGGCGCTGCTCCGAATCCAGCACGGCCTTTTCCAGGCGCGGCAGCAATGCAGCGAGGGCGGCGTCCATGTCGTCGGTGCGCACCACATCGCGCATTTCCTTCATGCATTGGTCAACCGCTCGGTCGGTCCCTTCTGCCGCCAGGGTGCTGCGCACCAGCCCTCGGCGCAGCAGGTCGAGGCGGGCGGCCCAGCGACGCTCGAGCTTTTCTTGTTGCTCGACGCTTTTAAGGTATTTCTCTTTCCAACGCTGGGCGTCGTCGCTCATGCAAGGGGTCCGCGAGGGCCGGGGCTCAACGCGGGCAATGCATCAGCCGTGAGCGAACCCGGCAGACGAATCTCTACCGCGACGGGCAGGTGATCGGAGATGGGCTGCGCCAGTACCTGCACACTTTCGAGTGTCAGGGTCGGGCTGAGCAGGATGTGATCAAGACAACGTTGCGGTCGCCAGCTGGGAAAGGTGGCTTCGACTTGCGGCGCCAGCAACCCAAGGTCGCGCAACGGGGAATTCTGTAGCAGGTCTGTGGCGTGGGTGTTCATGTCCCCCATCAGCACCTGGTGTTTGTAGTTGCCAATCAACTCGCGGATGTAGGCCAACTGCAGGGTGCGGGTTCGTGCCCCCAACGCGAGGTGCATCATCACCACGACCAACGCTTCCGGCCCTTCGCCGAACCTCACGAGAATCGCCCCGCGGCCTTTTGGACCGGGTAACGGGTGATCCTCGATCGCCCACGGCTTCAGGCGGCTGAGCACACCATTGCTGTGCTGGCCGAGTTTGCCGAGGTTGCGATTGAGTTGTTGATACCAGTAGGGAAAGGCACCGAGCTGGGCAAGGTGCTCGACCTGGTTGATGTAGCCGGAACGCAGGCTGCCACCATCGGCCTCCTGCAGAGCTACCAGGTCGAAGTCACCCAGCAGGTCGCCGATCTTTTGCAGATTGCCGGCACGCCCATTGTGGGGCAGCAGGTGCTGCCAGCCACGGGTCAGGTAATGCCGGTATTTCTCGGTACTGATACCCACCTGGATATTGAAACTGAGCAGGCGCAACCGACTGTCAGCCGGCAGGCCCGTGGATTCCAGGTGATGTTCGTTGACCTTCGGGTCATGCAGGCCAACGACACGTTCAGTACCCCAGCGACGCATGACGGGCCCCTTACTTGGCTGCGCGCTCTTTGGCGATCAATTGGTCGGCCACGTTCAGCGCCTGCTCTTCGCCGCCGGCACTGCCGATGTCAAAGCGGTATTTGCCGTTGACGATCAGCGTCGGTACGCCTTGCACGCCGTATTTCTGGGCCAGTTCCTTGTATTGGGCCATCTTGCCCTTCACAGCGAACGAGTTGAATGTCTCCAGGAACTTGGTTTTGTCGACGCCTTGGGTGGCGACGAAATCGGCCATGTCTTCAGGCTTCACAAGGCGCTTGCCTTCTTTCTGGATGGCATTGAACACAGCCGCGTGAACCTTGTGTTCTACACCCATGGTGTCCAGGGTAATGAACAGCTGGCCGTGAGCGTCCCATGGGCCGCCGAACAGGGCAGGAATACGTTTGAAGTTCACGTCCTGAGGCAGCTTATCGACCCACGGATTGATGACTGGCTCAAAAGCGTAGCAATGCGGGCAGCCATACCAGAACAGCTCCACCACTTCGATCTTGCCCGGTACGGAAACCGGCACAGGATTGGCTAGCTCAACGTAGGTTTTACCGGCTTCAAGCGGCACATTATCGGCAGCTTGTGCGGTCATGCCGAAAAGGCTGGCAGTGACGAGAGCGGCGCTGAGGATCAGATTACGCATGCTTTACTCCTGGACAAATAAAGTCGCCTCACGCGACCTTTGTTGTGACAGGTCTACGCGGGCATGAGTTCGTTAGTGTAACGGCACCGGCCACAAAAAAGGGCAGCCTGGGCCACCCTTTTTATGCTTGCATCGACGGATTAATCGAGCGTTAACGTAGCCGGGGCACTTAGTGCAGGCCCTGGATGTATTGGGACACGGCTTCGATGTCCTTGTTGCTGAGTTTCGCGGCGATGCTCTGCATGATCTTGGTATCGCCGTCGTTGGTGCGATTGCCTTCGCGGAAGTCTGTCAGCTGTTTGCCGATGTACTGGGCATGCTGGCCGCTCAAGTGCGGGAAGCCAGCGGCAGCAAGGCCTGCGCCGTTAGGCGAGTGGCAGCCGAGGCAGGAAGGCATGCCTTTTTCCAGGTTGCCGCCGCGGAACAATTCTTCACCGCGGGCCACCAGTTTCGGATCAGCAGCTCCCACACTGCCTTTCTGGCTGGCAAAATACGCCGCGATATCCGCCAGGTCCTGATCGCTGAGGTTGGTCAACAAGCCGGTCATTTCCAGGACCGTACGCTTGCCGTCCTTGATGTCGTGCATCTGCTTGGTCAGGTAACGCTCACCCTGGCCGGCCAGTTTTGGAAAGTTAGGCGCCGGGCTATTACCGTCCGGTCCATGGCAAGCACCACATACGGCGGCTTTCGCCTGGCCAGCAGTGGCGTCGCCTGCGGCATGGGCAACACCGGTGATGCCCAGGGTCAACAGCAGACTCACGATCAGTTTGTTCATCAGCTAATCCAACTACGGCTAAGGGTTAAAGAGTTATGGACCGGGTTCACTCACCATCAACTGAATGACGGCATGGTAATCCTCGGTACTGCAGTCCATGCACAAACCACGCGGCGGCATCGCCTTGAAACCCTGGGTCACGTGTTGCACCAGCGTGTCCATACCTTGAGCCAATCTTGGCTTCCAGGCTGCCTGGTCACCCCGTCCAGGGGCGTTGGGCAGCTGTCCGGCATGGCAGGCCCCGCAAAAGCGGTTGTACACAGCCTCCGGTTCCTGTGTAGCCTGCGCACTGTAAAGTGGCATCAAGAAACCGAAGGCCAGCAGCCACTTGGTCATACATCGACCTTTTCAGGGTTTGAGAGCGTTTTGCGTTCTAATGCGCAATAAAGGTCTATCGCTCCCGTGAACTTCATCCTTCGCTGGGACAAAGCACACACAAAATCTGCGGCATTATATACTGGCGCTACTGAAACGGAAACGACACCGCTTGCCGCACCTATTCCCGGCACCGCCCACATCGGAAAACTCATGCAACTCAAGAATCCCATCCTCGGCCTGTGCCAACAGTCCACCTTCATGCTCAGCGCCGCCAAAGTCGACCAATGCCCCGATGACGAAGGCTTCGAAGTCGCATTCGCCGGCCGTTCCAACGCCGGCAAATCCAGCGCGCTGAACACCCTGACCCACGCCAGCCTGGCCCGCACCTCGAAAACCCCGGGGCGCACACAGCTCCTCAACTTCTTCAAGCTAGACGATGATCGGCGTCTGGTCGACCTGCCGGGCTACGGTTATGCAAAAGTACCTATCCCGCTGAAGCTGCACTGGCAGCGTCACCTCGAAGCGTATCTGGGTGGCCGGGAGAGTTTGAAGGGTTTGATTCTGATGATGGACATCCGTCATCCAATGACCGACTTCGACCTGTTGATGCTCGATTGGGCCGTCGCCAGCGGCATGCCGATGCACGTCTTGCTGACCAAGGCCGATAAATTGACCTACGGCGCAGCGAAAAACACCCTGCTCAAAGTGCAGGCGGAAATCCGTAAGGGTTGGGGTGATGCGGTGACTATCCAGTTGTTCTCGGCGCCAAAACGCATGGGCCTGGAAGATGCCTACACTGTATTGGCAGGTTGGATGGAACTGGCTGACAAGGGTTCGGAAGCCGCCGAGTAAACACTCGGGGCAAAAAAAACCCCGGACTTCGTATGGGGAGGGGAAGTTCGGGGTCCAAGTTCCGGACCGCTAGGGCGGGGTCCAGATATCTGCCAACACTTAACACAACATAGGAGCATTGAAGGGCTTCACCACCCATTCAGTAACTCTGAGTAGCAATTCACGGGTTAAGTTCCGGCACGTTCAAAAAACTATTGGAAATAACCCGCCGCGTTTTCCGATCTAAAGCGCTGCCGCGGCATGATGCCGCGGCCCAGGCCCCAGGTTTAGTGCGCTTCGTCCCAGTTGTCGCCCACGCCGACGTCTACCACCAGCGGCACATCCAGCTTTGCCGCCTCGCTCATGTGTTCACGAATCCTTGCGCTGACTTCAGCCACCAGGTCCTCACGCACCTCCAGCACCAATTCATCGTGCACCTGAAGGATGACCTTGGCGTCCAGGCCCGAGTCCGTCAGCCAGTTGTCGACCTTGACCATGGCCTTCTTGATGATATCGGCCGCAGTGCCCTGCATCGGCGCGTTGATTGCCGTACGCTCGGCGCCAGCACGCTCCTGAGGCTTGTTGGAATTGATCTCCGGCAGGTACAGGCGGCGCCCGAACAGGGTTTCCACATAACCCTGATCAGCCGCCTGGGCACGGGTGCGCTCCATGTACTCGCGCACCCCCGGGTAACGGGCGAAGTACACATCGATGTAAGCCTTGGCGGTCTTGGTGTCGACGCCGATGTCCTTACCCAGCTTCTGGGCGCCCATGCCGTAGATCAGGCCAAAGTTGATCGCCTTGGCACTGCGACGCTGATTGGACGTGACCTCAGCCAACTCAACCTTGAACACCTCGGCCGCCGTGGCGGTGTGCACGTCCAGGTCGTCGCGGAACGCATTCAGCAAGCCTTCGTCCTTCGACAAATGCGCCATGATGCGCAGCTCGATCTGCGAGTAGTCCGCCGCCAGCAGCTTGTAGCCCTTGGGCGCGACAAATGCCTGGCGGATACGCCGGCCTTCAGCGGTACGCACCGGAATGTTCTGCAGGTTTGGATCGCTGGAGGACAGGCGCCCGGTTGCTGCTACGGCCTGGTGATAGGAGGTGTGCACGCGACCGGTGCGCGGGTTGATCTGCTCCGGCAAACGGTCGGTGTAGGTGCTTTTCAACTTGCTCATGCTGCGGTACTGCATCAGCACTTTCGGCAGTGGGTAGTCGTCTTCAGCCAATTTGGCCAAGACTTCCTCGGCCGTCGAGGCCTGGCCCTTGCCGGTCTTCTTCAACACCGGCAGCCCGAGTTTCTCGTAGAGAATCGCGCCCAACTGCTTGGGCGAGCCCAGGTTGAATTCCTCGCCGGCGATCTCATACGCCTGGCGCTCGAGGTCGACCATCTTGTTGCCCAGCTCGATGCTCTGGATGCCCAGCAAGGCGGCATCCACCAGGGCGCCCTGACGCTCAATGCGCGCCAGCACGGGCACCAGCGGCATCTCAATGTCGGACAATACGCTGGCCAGGGTAGGAATAGCGGCAAGCTGCTTGTGCAGTTCCTGGTGCAAACGCAGGGTCACATCCGCGTCTTCCGCCGCGTAAGGGCCGGCTTGCTCCAGGGCAATCTGGTCAAAGGTCAGCTGCTTGGCGCCTTTGCCGGCGATGTCCTGGAAGCTGACGGTGTCGTGGTCCAGGTACTTCTTCGCCAGGCTGTCCATGTCATGGCGCGTCGCCACGGAGTTCAGCACATAAGATTCAAGCATGGTGTCGAAGGCAATGCCGCGCACGGTGATGCCGAGTGCCGGGTCACCACCGATGGCGCAGTTGGCCAGGATGTTCATGTCGAACTTGGCGTGCTGGCCGACCTTGAGTTTTTCCGGGTCTTCGAGCAACGGCTTCAGGGCCAGCAGCACGGTGTCCCGATCCAGCTGTTCCGGCGCGCCGATGTAGGAGTGGGTCAGCGGAATGTAGGCTGCTTCATGGGCCTGCACGGCAAACGACACACCCACCAGTTGCGCTTTCTGGGCGTCGATCCCGGTGGTCTCGGTATCAAAGGCGAACAGCTTGGCGTCGTTGAGCTTCTTCAGCCAGACATCGAACTGGGCCTGGGTGAGGATGGTTTCGTACACCGGCTCCACAGAAACCGGCGCGACCACCTCAACCGCTTCCTCGGCGACCGCGGCCGAAGGAGCAGCGCTCAACTCGACGCGCTTGGCATCGCGTTGAATCTCGTCAATCCAGCTCTTGAACTCCAGCAGCGTGTACAGCTCCAGCAGCTTCTCGCGATCCGGCTCGATCAGGTGCAAATCATCCAGGCCCACATCCAGCGGCACGTCGATCTTGATCGTCGCCAGCTCGTAGGACAGGAACGCACTCGCCTTATGCTCTTCCAGTTTGGCGACCAGGGTCTTGGCACCACGAATCGGCAAGGTCGGCACGATATCGAGCTGCTCGTAGAGCTCTTTCAAACCGCCATTTACACCAACCAACAGGCCGGAAGCCGTCTTCGGACCAATGCCCGGAACGCCCGGGATGTTGTCGGACGAGTCGCCCATCAACGCGAGGTAATCGATGATCTGCTCGGGAGCGACACCGAATTTCTCCTTCACGCCCTCAACGTCCATGGCGCTACCGGTCATGGTGTTGACCAAGGTAATGTGCCCGTCGACCAGCTGCGCCATGTCCTTGTCGCCGGTGGAAATCACCACCGGACGGTCGGCGGCCGCGCTGCTGCGGGCCAGGGTGCCGATCACGTCGTCCGCTTCGACGCCTTCGACGCACAGCAGCGGGAAGCCCAGGGCGATCACGCTCTGGTGCAGCGGCTCGATCTGCACGCGCATGTCATCGGGCATGCTCGCGCGGTTGGCCTTGTATTCGGCGTACAGCTCATCGCGAAATGTCCCGCCCTTGGCGTCGAACACCACCGCGAACGGACTGTTCGGGTATTGCTTGCGCAGGCTTTTGAGCATGTTCAACACGCCCTTGACCGCGCCGGTAGGCAGGCCTTTGGAAGTGGTGAGCGGCGGCAGCGCGTGAAAGGCGCGGTACAGGTAAGAAGAACCGTCCACCAGGACGAGGGGGGCTTGGCTCATGAGCAGGATCAACCTTTTCGGCGGGTCAGGCGCTAGAATAGCCGGACCAATGACGACAAAGGGACAAGGTTATCATGCGTACAGTAAATCGCCTGTTGTTGACCGGCTTGATTGCACTCACTCCGATGGTGGCCATGGCGGCAGATACTGCCCCTTCGGGCGACCCGGAAGTCACCATTCGCACGGAAGGCGACAAGACCATTCAGGAATACCGCCAGAATGGCTTCCTGTACGCGATCAAGGTGACCCAGAAAGGCTTTCCGCCTTACTTCCTGGTGCGCGCGGACGGAACCGATGCGAACTTCATCCGCTCTGACCAGCCGGATATGCTGATCCCGTCATGGAAGATCTTCGAATGGAAATGATTTCTTAACTTTAATCGGCGCTGCTCCCCGCAGCGCCCGTAACGGCAGTTTTAACCATGTCTGTGTTCACCCCCCTGGCTCGGCCCGAGCTGGAAACCTTTCTTGCCCCTTACGGGCTCGGCCGCCTGCTTGATTTCCAGGGGATTGCCGCTGGTAGTGAAAACACCAATTTCTTCATCAGCCTGGAACAGGGCGAATTTGTCCTGACCCTGGTCGAGCGCGGCCCCGTGCAGGAAATGCCGTTCTTCATCGAACTGCTGGACGTGCTCCACGACGCTGATTTGCCAGTGCCTTACGCCCTGCGTACCACCGACGGCGTGGCCTTGCGCGAGTTGGCGGGCAAACCGGCGCTGCTGCAACCGCGCCTGGCGGGCAAGCACATCAAGGACGCCAACGCCCAGCATTGCGTGCAAGTGGGCGAATTGCTCGGCCACCTGCACCTGGCCACCCAAGGCGAGAAGGTGCTGGAACGCAAGACCGATCGCGGGCTGGACTGGATGCTCAGCGAAGGCGCGCAGCTGATCTCGCACCTCGACGCGGAACAACGCGGCCTGTTGCAAGCGGCGCTGGATGAGATCGAGGCGCACAAGGCGCAGATCCTCGCGCTGCCCCGGGCAAACATCCACGCCGACCTGTTTCGCGACAACGCGATGTTCGAAGGCACGCACCTGACCGGGCTGATCGACTTCTACAACGCCTGCTCGGGGCCGATGCTGTACGACGTGGCGATCGCCCTGAACGACTGGTGCTCGGACGCCGACGGCGTGATCGACGGCCAACGGGCACGGGCGTTGCTGGGGGCTTATGCGGGCTTGCGGCCGTTCACCGCCAAGGAAGCAGAGCTGTGGCCGACCATGCTGCGTGTGGCCTGTGTGCGGTTCTGGCTGTCACGCCTGATTGCGGCTGAATCGTTCGCCGGGCAGGACGTGCTGATTCACGACCCGCGCGAGTTTCAAGTGCGCCTGGCGCAACGCCAGCAGGTCAAGACTCCGCTGCCGTTCGCGCTGTAAAGATCGTACGCGATCAAAATGTGGGAGCGGGCTTGCTCGCGAATGCGGAGTTTCAGTCACCAGATGCGCTGACT
>NZ_JBSVWQ010000036.1:0-42312 GCF_054071215.1 Pseudomonas sp. SDO5522_S412
ACCCACCGCTTTCGCGAGCAAGCCCGCTCCCACATTTTGACCGCGTCCACATCGCCGGACTCAGTGCAGGCTCTTTTCCAGCCACTGCTTCAAGTCCAGCAACTCCGCCTCACCGACGGTATGAATCATCCCCGGGTAGCCGTGGAATTCCGGGGTGAGGCCAATCCCCTGCAATACCTCGTTGGCCCGCGTTGCCGAGTAGTACGGCAGCGCCTGGTCCAGCGTCCCGTGACCGATGAAAATCGCCAGCTTGCCCAGTCGCGCATCCGGCTTGAGTTCGGCCTTGAGTACCGGCAGCAGGCTGCCGCTCAACGCCGAAATCCCGCGCAGGGTTTCGGGATGTCTTAACCCGACTTCGTACGACATGATCGCACCCTGGCTGAAACCCACCAGAAACACCCGCTCAGGTTGGGTGTGGTACTTGGTGGTGGCCTGGGCGACGAAGGCTTCGATCAGCTTGGCGCTGCTCTGCAGGTCGGCGGTCTCGCCATCAAAATCGCCATCGCCCGGCTTCTTGCGAAACCAGCGATAACCACCGCCCTCCACCGGCATCGGTGCCCGTGCAGACAGGTAGGTCCAGGTCGACGGCAAGCGGTCCTTGAGCCCGAACAGGTCGGCCTCGTCACTGCCATAACCGTGCAGGAAGATCACCAGCGGCTCGTTGCGGGCATCACTTTGAGTCTGTTCCAGGTAAGGCAGCGGCAGGTCGGTGTGCAATACGTCTTCGGCCTGTGCGGCGCCGGTAAACAGCGCTACCGTCAGGGCAATCAGTTTGAGCATGAGCATCAACCTCTAGGGTTTGCGCAACAAATAGGTATCCATGATCCAGCCATTGGCCTGGCGCGCCGCCTTGCGCACACGTTCAATCTCTTCGGCAACCTCGGCCACTTTGCCGCTGATCAGGATTTCATCCGGTGTGCCCAGGTAGGCGCCCCAGTAGATATCCAGGTCCTGATCGGCCACGGTGCGGTAGGAATCTTCGGCATCGAGCATGACAACCAGGGTGTCGGCATCACTCGCCTGCCCCGCCGCCAACCGGCGCCCGGTGGTGATTTCGATGGAGCGACCGATGCGGTTCAGCGGCACTTTGTGCTGCGCCGCCAACGCCTGGACGCTAGTGATCCCGGGGATCACTTCAAATTCGAATTCGCAGCTGCCGCTGGCGAGGATCGCCTGCAGGATACGAATGGTGCTGTCGTACAGTGCGGGGTCGCCCCAGGCCAGGAATGCGCCCACTTCGCCGTCGGCCATTTCTTCATTGATCATCCGTTCGAAGGTCTGCTGCTTGTCGCGGTTCAGGTCCTTCACGGCGGTGGTGTAGTCGATATCACCGCGCACCCGCTCGGGGCAATCGGCCTCGACAAAGCGGTAGGCGTGATCGGTGATGTAGGTCTCGCAGATTTCCCGGCGCAGGTCGATCAGCTTGTCCTTGCTCTGGCCCTTGTCCATCAGGAAAAACACGTCGGTGCGGTTTAGCGCCTTGACCGCCTGCATCGTGATGTAGTCAGGGTTGCCGGCGCCAATGCCGATGATCAGGATGCGTTTCATGGGAAAGTCTTCATGGGTGGTCTCGGTGCGGGGAACGGATTTTGCCATGTTCGGGACGTCAGGCGTGAGTTTCCAGGCGCAGGCGCCAACGCCCATTGAATCGCAACTCGGTGGATGACAGCGGTTCCACGTCGATCAGGTTGAACATGGCGGGTGGGCATTGCATGACATGCAGCAGCGCTGCGCGGATCACAAATGGATGCGTCACCGCCACGACATGCCCCGGGGATTGCTCGAGGGACTGCAACCACTGTCCTATCCGCTCACACAGTTGCACTACCGACTCGCCGCCGTGGGGCGCCGAGGTGCTGTCGGTCAACCAGGCCTGAAGCGCTTCGGGTTCGGCCTGCTGAACCTCCTCGATCGCCAACCCTTGCCAGCGGCCAAAATCACAATCGCGCAGGGCTGTTTCAACCAAAGCATCGTCGGCAAACAGCGCCGCCGTCTGCCGGGTCCGCGCCTCCGGGCCGCACAGCACCCGGGGTGCACGCTTGAAGCGTTGCCCCTGGGAAAGCGCCGCCTGCTGCCAGTCCATCTCCACCGACTCATCCAGCGCAAAGCGTGCCTGTTTCTGGGCACGGGTGCTGGCGTGGGCAACAAGGGTCAAACGGGTGGCCTGCATGACAAATCGCTCTGGTTTTAAGGTGCAGTCAGCGTAGACTTGCGAAGTTGTTTCAACATGTTTCAACTATTCTGCAACAGGAAGCCGGTTCAATGCCGGCGCGGTCGCGCCACTGTATTCGGCCTTTTAGCCGTAAGCCAGACCCTGTTTCAGCCAACTCGCTATCCATTTCGGGACGCGTCATCCCTGGAGGTTCTCATGGCTTATACCGCTGCAACTGGCTCCGACGTTTCAATACCGTCCATTCCCCTGGGCGAAATCCTGCCCTGGGCGATCTTCGGCGGCCTGCTGCTGTTGCTCGCGATTTACTTCGTCGGCGCCGAGCAAGGCGCGACGGCCGTGTTCAAAGGCATGTACGTGCATGAGTTTGTGCATGACGGTCGCCACCTGCTGGGTTTCCCCTGCCATTGATTGGAGCGTGACGACATGACAGGACATTTACTCGTTCGCGGGATGCTGGTGGGCCTGCTCGCCGGCATCCTGGCCTTCGGCTTCGCCAAGACTTTTGGTGAGCCGCAGATCGACAAGGCCATCGCCTTCGAAGATCAGATGGCACAGATGCACGGCGACGCGCCGGAAGAGGAACTGGTGAGCCGCGAAGTACAAAGTACCTTCGGCCTGTTCACCGGCGTGGTGGTGTACAGCGTCTCCCTGGGTGGCATTTTCGCCCTGGTGTTCGCCTACTCCCTGGGCCGCATCGGCAAGGTCGGCCCCCGTGGCTTGGCAGCGCTGCTGGCATTGGCGGCGTTTGTGACGATCATCGTGGTGCCGGGGCTGAAGTATCCGGCCAACCCGCCATCGGTGGGCGACCCGGCCACCATCGCGCAACGCACCAAGCTGTTCTTCCTGATGCTGCTGGTGTCGGTGGCGGCTGCGGTGATTGCGATCAACGCGGCGCGCAAGCTGATTGCCAGCCGTGGCCTATGGGCAGGCGCGATCCTCGGTGTGGCGCTGTATATCGTGATCGTGTCGGTGGCCGGCAGCTTGTTCCCGACCATCAACGAAGTGCCGGAACAGTTCTCGGCAGTGTTGCTGTGGAAATTCCGCGTGGCCTCCCTGGGGATTCAACTGGTGCTGTGGACCACCCTGGGCCTGGTGTTCGGCGCCGTGGCCGAGCGCAAGCTGAGCCAGCCTCAGGCGCGTCTCAACTCCTGACGGTACAGGTAGCCGCCGACGAATCGGCGGCTACCGGCATTCACACCCCGGGCCGCGCCAGGTAGAACACCTCGTAGCCATTGCCCGGATGGTTCACATCCAGCGCCTTGGCCGACAAGGTAATTCGCACCAGCTTCCACGCCTGCACATCCAGCGCCAGAAACACCGCGAAGTTATCGCTGCTGTCCGCGAGCTGCTGGTTGCGGGCCTTTTCTGCGGCGAGGATTTGCCCGCGGTCCGCCCCCGGCGCCAGCGCCCACTCCTCCCGATACAGGCTCAAGGCGTCTTGCGCCGGACCTCGCTGCACGTCCAGCGGTAACCAGGACTCAATGTGCGGCTGGCCAAAACTGTCGAGGACCTTCTGGAAGCGCTCGCCGAGCAAGAAATCCGCAGCCTGCAAAGGATCCGACCACAGATAAACCGACGAATACAGGTTACCCACCCCCGGCCCCTGCCCTCGCTCCTGGGCGATAAACGCCTTGAACAGCAAACCCTCGGCATGATCCCACAACGGCCCCAGGCGAGCGGCCCGCTCACGGATGACACCCATGTCGTAATCGGCTGGCAAGCGGTGTGAATATTGTTTGGCAAACATCATGGCGCTCCTGTTCAGATGAGTGCCCAGCTTGCGCAGCGCCCATGATTTCAGCAAGATATCACCAGATATAGGTGTGATAAGGAACTGAAATGACCGACGCACTCAAGCCGCTGGATATCGACACCGTGCATGCCTTTGTCCTGGTCGCCGATTTCGCCAGCTTCACCCGCGCGGCCCAGGCACTGGACACCTCGCAGGCAGCCATCAGCCTCAAGCTCAAGCGCCTGGAAGAACGCCTCGGTTATCGCCTGCTGGTGCGCACACCGCGGCATGTGCGGCTGTCGCCCCAGGGCGAGCAGTTCATCGTCGCCGCCCGCGCATTGCTCAATGCCCACGAACGGGCGTTGGGTGACATGGGCAATGGCGCCCCCCGACGGTTGGTGATCGGCATCAGCGACCACGTGGCCGGGCCGGACCTGCCACTGTGGCTCAGCCGCCTGGCCGCCTATGACCCGCTGGTGATCCTGGAGGTGCGGATCGCTTCGTCCCGCGACCTGGTGGCGGCGTTCGACCGCAACGAACTGGACGCGGTGATCGTGCGCAACGAAGGCGATCGCCAGGACGGTGAGGTATTGGTGGTGGAGCGCTTTGGCTGGTTCGCCGCGCCTACCTGGCAGCACACGCCCGGCACGCCCCTGCGCATGGCAACCATGGCCTCGCCCTGCGGCGTGCGACACCTGGCGGTACGCGCGCTGGATGAGGCGCGGATTGACTGGACCGAAGTGTTTGTCGGCGGCGGCGTAATGGCGGTGGGTGCGGCAGTCAGCGCCGGCCTGGGTGTGGCGGCGCTGGCCCGGCGAGTGGCGCCGGCGGGCGCCGTGGACGTCAGCGAACAGTACGGATTACCGGCATTGCCCGTCAGTGAAATCGTGCTGCATAGCCGCATCAGCGACGGCCGCTCCCGCGAGACATTGCGGGCGTTAAGCGCAACCTTCAGAGGGGTTCTGGAGCGTTAGATTGCATCTGGGTATACCGCCCGCGCACGAACCGCTCCAGTTCATCGCCCGGCAGCGCCTTGCTGAAATACCAGCCCTGGATGATCAGCTCCGAGCCCGACTGCAAAAACGCCAGTTGCTCGGCGGTTTCCACGCCTTCCACCACTACCCCGAGGTTCAGCGCCTCACAGAACCGCAGCATCCCGGTCAACACCTGGGCGCCCTTTGGATCATGCTGGGCGACCACGAAACTGCGATCGATCTTGATGAAATCCACGGGGAACTGGTGCAGGTAACTCAGCGCTGAAAATCCGGTGCCGAAGTCGTCGATATACACCTTGGCACCAATCGCCTGGAGCTTCTCGATCATCTGCCGCGTGCCCTGGATATCGCCCACCAGCGCATCCTCGGTGATCTCCACCGAAACCTGCCCGTGGGCCTGGGCCAGTATCTCCACCAGCCGATCACCATACGCCGGGGTAGTCAGCGTGGCGCTGGAGATATTGATCGTCATCGGCAACGTAAACCCGACCTTCTGCCACTTCTGGTACTGGCGCACAGCCTGGGATGCCACCCACACATCCACGTCGGGCATCAACCTGGCATGGGCCAGCCATTGCAGGAACTCCCAGGGTGAATGCACCGTACCTTCGGCGTCCCGGGCCCGCATCAACGCTTCGCAACCGGTGCATAGCCCGGTCCGGGTGGAAATCTGCGGCTGGAATTCGAGGTAAAACTCGTAGTCGCTGATCTGCTGGATATGACTCAACTCGCTGACCTGGCGCGCCTGGGCCTTGTGGGACGCCATCACCGGGTCCAGCTCCAGCAAGCGGCCTTTTTCTTCCAGGCCGCGAAAGGTCATGTCCAGCGACTTCAAATACACCGTGCCGCCCTCCGTGGCCTGGCGGTTGATCGCACGCACATAGGGTGCATAGATCAGCATGCCAACCCCCAGCAACACCACCTGCAGCAACACTGCCGCGAGATCGCCGTGGGTGCTCAGGTAGGCGTTGAGCAACACCGGCGCGGTAAATGGCACGCTCACCACCGCAGGCGACACCCAGCCAATCTGCACCACCATCAACGCCAGTATCACGTTGAACGCCGGGACCACCAGAAAGGGAATGAACAGCCGCGGGTTAAGAATGATCGGCAAACCAAACAACAGCACTTCACTGACATTGAACAACGACAACGGCAGGCTCGCCATCGCCACCAATCGCATGGACCGGCTTTTGGAAAACAGCAGGATCGCCAGCAGCAGGCACAGGGCACCACCCGAACCGCCGATAAACGCGAAACTGCCCAGCAAGCCGCCATTCAGTAGATATTTGACCGGCTCGCCCGCGGCCACCGCCGCATTATTGAGCCCGACCGCCTGGTCCAGCACATCAAAAAACGGCTGCATGGCGTAGACCCCATGGATCCCGAAAAACCACAGCAGCGAATTCATCAGGGTCACAAACAGACCGCTGCCATAGGGCGTCTCCAGTGCATCGAGCACCTGCGGCCCCTGAAGCTGTGCCACCTGCGGAATCTGCAACAGCAACGACAGCACGAGCACCAGCCCGAGCGCCGTGATCGCCCCCGGCACCACCATATTGAGGGTGCCCTTGAGGTTGTGCCCCACCAGGTCTTCGTTGATCAACCGCGTCCAGCGACGCCGATGCAGCCAGGCGATGGCGGGCACATTGATCAGCGGTGAGGCGATGGCGATGAACAACACGAAGGTCGCCGAGGCTCGGGGAAAATCCCGCAGCACAAACGTGGCGATCACTACATGGGCCAGGCACAGGAACGCTACCGGGAGTTGCGGCAGGCGGTGCTGGATCGCGAGCATGTAACCGATGGAGGCTGCCACCAGCAGCGGGATCACCGAGCTGATCTGGTTGTGCAACCCCGCCAGGAAGGCCACCACCTGAGGGTCGAAACCCAGCACTCGGGCGCATTCGGACAGGATCAGGAAACCGGCCGATACCAGCAGGCACGGCAGGATCCACAACAGCCCCTCGCGTATGGCCCGCAACGACTCGGTACTGGCGAGGGCCGCCAGCCGCTGGGTGAAGAAAAGCTTGAACAGCGTTTGCGCCATCACCTGTCCCTCGGTCCCTGATGCCAGGGTCGCAAAATAACACCTGGCTGTCGCCTTATCACGGGGTAACGCTACACGCCCTGACACCGCAAGCGAAAGGCTTTTGCCGCCCCTGGCGCATTTATTCAGAATCACCGCAGGGGCTTGCTGCTTGTCGATTGGCTCGGGTTGGCCCATCCTTTGGCGCACTGGTTGTCGTAAAAAACGACGCACCCCTCGAACGGACTCGACTGATGCTGCGATTCACTCCCCTCATGGCCTGTGCGCTGCTTGGGCTGACCAGCCCGTTGGCCGGCGCCGCCACCCCGACCTTCGCCGATGCCCAGGCCAGCGACCCGGCCAGGCTGCAATGGATGGTCGGCGCACCGCCGCCGGCCGACCGCACCGTACGCTTTGAAGACGGCAGCTATTTCCGCTTCCCGGCGATGCGCTGGAGTGTCGCCAACTTTCGCCAATTGATGCCCACGGTTAACGTCTCCCGCGGGCTCGGCGCACCGCTGGCATTGCCACGCAAACTCGACCCGGCACTCGATGCAATCCCCGTGCAGCCAGTGGGTGCAGCCCAGCCGCTGACCTGGCGCCAGGCCCTGGACGCCACCTACACCGATGGCATCGTGGTGATGCATCGCGGCACGGTGGTTTATGAGCGTTATTTCGGGGTGCTCAAGGAGGATGGGCAACACGCGGCCATGTCGGTCACCAAATCGGTGATCGGTACCCTGGGCGCGATGCTGGTGGCCGATGGCACCCTGGACCCACAGAAAAAGATCGTCGACTACGTGCCCGAACTCGGCGGTTCGGCCTTTGGCAGCGCCACCTTGCGCCAGGTGCTGGACATGACCACCGCCCTGGACTACAGCGAAGATTATGCCGACCCCAACGCCGAAGTCTGGGCCCACGCCCAGGCCGGCAACCCGCTGCCCAAACCCAAGGACTACACCGGGCCGCGCAGCTACTACGAGTTCCTGCAAACGGTTAAGCAGCGCGGCGAACACGGGCGTGCCTTCGGCTACAAGACCGTCAATACCGACGTACTCGGCTGGGTGATTGCCCGCGCGACCGGGCGCAATGTCGCGCAACTGCTCAGCGAACGCATCTGGAGTCGGCTTGGCGCCGAACAGGACGCCTACTTCACCGTTGACTCCATCGGCACACCCTTCGCCGGTGGCGGCCTGAACACCGGGCTGCGGGACCTGGCCCGGTTTGCCGAGATGCTGCGCAACGGCGGGCGCTTCAATGGCCAGCAGATCGTGCCCGAAAACGTGGTGACGGATATTCGCCAGGGCGGCGACAAGCAGGCGTTCGCCCAGGCCGGCTACGCTCAATTGAAGGGCTGGAGCTATCGCAACATGTGGTGGGTAACCCACAATCCCGACGGCGCCTTCATGGCCCGCGGGGTGCATGGCCAGAGCATCTACATCGACCCCAAGGCCGAAATGGCGATTGTTCGCTATGCCTCCCACCCGGTGGCCGGCAACGCCGCCAATGATGGGGTGACCTTGCCCGCCTATGCAGCCATGGCGGCTTTTTTAATGTCCAAGCCAGACTGACCGTCTCTCTTACCGTGGAGTAAACCTTTGTCCCAACCCGGCGAAAACCACCAGCTAGCCCTGGACCGATTCTTGAGTGAACACCCGGCCCTGGCCGCGGAACTGAATACGTTGAACCCCTTGGCGGCCCAGGCCAAAGGGGAAACCATGGAGCAGTACCGCGCCGAGCGCCTGCATGAAGCCTTCGAGGCAGAAGCCGAGCAACAGGGCTTGTTCGCCTGGGAACTGACGCTGAAATTGACGGCGCATTCCCCGGCGGAGTTCGAGGCGCAACGCCTTGAGGTGCACAAGGAGGTGGCGCAAATGGCAGGCCTGAGTTGGTTCGAGTATTGCCAGCTGCACGACTTGCCCGTCTAGAACCAGCGGCCCAGGCCCTTCCTGCGATCAGCGAGCACCGCGCGTAATTCATCAAGGGTAACGGCCCTGCGTTCAGGGTCAGCCGTCAACGCCGTACGCAATACAGGCCAGCAATGACGAGGCAGTTGCCTGGGCCGGGCCGGCCTGTCACTGGCGTGGCGCCGGCCTTGTGCCAATTCGTACAACACACAGGCCACTGCATACAGGTCGGCGCTGGCCGACAGTGCTCCGCCAGCCAGCAACTCCGGCGCGGCGTACGCGGGCGTCCAGGCATTGAAGCGGCTGCGACTCAAGCCTGGAGAACCCGCCGGGGCCTGTCCGCAAGCCTCGCCCAGACCGAAATCGAACAAGCGCAAGCCGCCGTCTCCCACCATGACATTGGCGGGTTTCACATCCCCGTGCAGCACACCCTGCTGATGGCTATGGCGCAACGCGTCGAGCAATTGCATGGCGATGCCTTGCAGCGCTTGCCAGGGTAAACCGCCGGGGCACTCCAGCAGCAACCGGTCCAGGGTCATGCCCTGGAGCAGCTCCATGGTGAAGAATGCGATCTGGCCGGGAGCATCCACTTCAAATGAATACACACGCACCACCTGCTCATGCCGCAGGCTGCGGGTCAGGGCAAACTCGTTGTACAGCAACACGTGGGCATCCGCAGACTCGCGGATGGCTTCGCCCAACACCTTGATCGCGACACTGGAACAGGGTTCGCCAAACTGTTCGTGCAGCAGGTCCCGCGCACGATAGACCACGCCCATGCCGCCTGCGCCCAACACGCGCTCGATCAGGTATCGCCCGGCCAGCAACTCGGGGGCTCCGTCGCGCGGTGGGTTTACCGGGGCCTTGGCAAAGGCAAAGTGGGTCAGATCGCGCATGACTGCACCACCACAGCGGTCAGGTTGTCGCCGGCCGTGCCGCGCAAGACACCTGCAAACAGCTGGTCCAGGACACGTTGCGGATTTCCCTGGCTCAAGGCCTGGCCCAACTCAGAGTGGCTAAGCGCCTGGTACAGGCCGTCGCTGCACAACAGAAACACATCCCCTGCCAAGGTACCGAGTTCCAGGACCTGCGGGCTCAGTGGTGCCCGCGAGCCGATGGCCCGGGTCAAGGCCCGTGCGTCTGGATGGGCCCTGGCCTGTTCCGGGCTCACCTGCTGGTCAATCAATTGCTCACACAGCGAATGGTCTCGCGACAGCTGGTACAGCGTCTGCCCGCGCCACAGATAGCAACGACTGTCACCGGCCCAGACACACGCAGCGCGATCGCCCTGAAGCAACAACGCCACGACCGTGCTTCCCATGATGGCCTCGGCGCCATGGGAGGCCAGCGTCAATTCATCGCCCAGCCGCCGGTTGAGCCATTGCAGGCAACGACGGGTCGCCTCGACGCGTTCATCCAGGCTGCCCTGGCCGGGCAATGACGCCAGGCCATCGACCACCAGCTGGCTGGCGATATCCCCCGCCTGATGCCCACCCATCCCGTCCGCGACGGCCCAGCAGCCCGTCCCGGGGCAATCGAGAAAGGCATCCTCGTTGCGTAAACGGACCTTTCCACGGTCTGTGCGACCGGCGCTGTGCCAGCGGTCGCGAGGTTGGCTCACAACTGCTCCGGCAGGCGAAAGGTTCGCCACTGCGCCATCTGGAATGGATTGGGTGTGCGTCGGCTGGTCAGCAGGTAGTTGGCGCGCAAGCCTGCCAGGTCAGCCTTGAGGATCAGCTCATCCTGCCCGCTGGAGGGTTCGTTCTGCATCAAGTCGAACAAGCGAAACAGGGACCAGGCCCCGGTATTTTTTTCGAGCCCCAGCGCCCGCTCGCTGCCACGCTCCAGTACCAGGCTGCTGCGACCATTCTCAGCCTCGGCTGGCCATTGCATCGCCATGGGGACAATCGGCCCGTGCCGGTACTCCATCTGCTGGCCACCCAAACGCAAGACCGCGCGACTCACCGACGGGTCCAGGCTATAGGGTGCGAGCGTGAAACGAACCTGCAAGTCCCCCGGCTCATCCGCAAAAAAACCGCGCCTGATCACCTGCACCTTCGCCTGCTGGTCGAGCAACGCCCGAGACATCGGCAAGCTGCGCCCATCCAGGCTACGCAGCCTGTAGCGCCCGGAATCACCGCTGACGAAAGGCTTCAGATAGCTGTCAAAGAATCGCGCCATGATCCCCTCAGGCTTGAAAAACTCCTGGAAGTCGTTGAGGGAAACGTCGCTGCTGGCGTGGGCATTGAACGGGAAACGCAGCTTGATCGCCCTGCTGTAGAAACCATATACCTCGCTCTGATAACGCTGGTTCACATGCCGATAAGCCTGGTCGAGCAGGCGGCGCCAATGCTCGTCGGCCAGGCTTTCGAACCAGCCCGCCAGCGGCAGCGGCAAACGCGCGGCCACGTTGCGCAGGTTACTCAGCGCATCCTGTTGCCCCTGGATCCGCCGCTTGACCATCTCGAACGCGACCGGCTCCGGCGCGCCTTCGCGATTCAAGCTCGCCAACTGCAGGTGCAAGTCGTTGAGCGCCTGTAACACGCCGGTCAACTCGGCCCCCGGGCTCTCCTGGCTGTCCAGCAACTGGTGCAAGGGCTCGAAGCGGCGCTGCATGGCTCGCCGTGCGCTGTCGGGCAAGGCATTGACCAGCCCGGCGGCGGTCGGCAACCGCTCTGCCGCAGGCCCAGGCAGCTTGGCAGCCAGCTCGTCGAGGCGCTCACTGGCCGACGGCAGGCGCGTGTGGTCACGAACCTGCTGCAACAACTGCAACAACGGCGACTGGGCCGACGTCAAGCTGGCGAGCTGCTCGGCGCCTTGCCTGGAGTTTTCAGTTTCACGCAGGCCAACCTGCCCAAGCGCCTCGCTCCAGGCATCGGCATACTCGCTGAAGTAGCGTTGTTCAAGCTCCACCATCAACCGTTGCAAATCCATGGCGCTCAGGTCGGCGCCCTCTCCCAGCACCCAGTTGTCCTGGACGATGGTATTCACCAGCCGCGCGCCCTGCGCTTCAAAATGCCGTTGGTACGTGCGTGTATAAAACCCCGGAATGGAACGCTCGCCCCCCTCAAACACCCGCCCGTGTGCAAGGCGCAACGGTTCAAGGCCGCGAGCTTGTTCGCGCAGCACCCGGTACACCACGTCAACCAGCGATTCGCCCCGCAACACGTGGCGCGCGCGGGCCACCAGCTCGTCATCGAGCGGCTGCACGAACGGCTGCTCAAGCAAGCGCGCGAAATGTTCATTCAACCGGTTTTGCACGGAGGGCTCACCGGCAAACCGTACAGACCAATGCCCCGCCACCCGCTCACGCAGCCAGCCGACATCCCGCCGCTCCCGCAGGTTGAGCATCAGGTACGCCCGGAGGTTATCCAGCAGCCGCTCACGATCTTCCAGGCTGCCGCGAACCTGTTCCTGCAGCATCTCGCTGACCTGGGACAGCAATAGCCGGCCCAAGGCACGCTCGTAGGCCTGCTCCAGCACCGGACTGCTGATACTGCCCTGATACAACCCCATCCGCTCAACCAGCCTGGCTTCGCCCGGCAAGGGGAAAATCCGCGTGGCCGCCAGGCGGCTGTCCAGCAGCGGCAGGAGTGCCTGGGTAGCGTCTGACCCAGGCTGCACGGGTGCGGGCTGTCGTGCCAGCGCCTGCAGTTGCTCCAGACGTTGATGATTGGAGGAGTAACTGTGGGTCCACAGCAAGCCCGCCGCCACGACGACCACTAGTGCGCCCAGGGCCAGCCCCCCCTGGTGCCGGCGGATTCGACGGCGCTCCTGGCTATCGAGGTCCGCCAGGTCGGCTTGCGCCAGAATCACCCGGCTGAACAAGCCCTGGATAAAGTACGCACGTGGTTCAAGTGCCTGTGGGCCACCGTCGGCGCTGGTCAAGTAGAAACCACGAAAGCCGTTGGTGTGCTGATAACGCGGGCCGCAAAAAGCAACGTCGATATAGAGGCTCAGGCGCTCGCCAATCCGGGCCGCCTGATGGGGGAAGTCGAGCATCCGTCCGCGCAGATCACTGTTGCGTTCCTGGTGCAGGCGCTGCACAAGCTCACCGCTCAAGCGCTGCAGCAGTGCTTCAAACGCCTGTCGTACCTGGGCAATGCCAATACCCGCTTTGCCTGGGACGATAGATTCGCCCAACACCGCATCACTGCCTTCGCCCAACGGCCGCTCGAAGAACTCCGCAAACCCCGGCAGGCGGTCGGCCTGGGTCACCACCAGGTAGACCGGCACCTCCACATGCAACGTCTGGCGGATCTCCAGCAACCGACTCTGGACTGCCCGCGCCTCATTCTCCAGCTGACGCTCGCTGCCATGGAGCAATGTGTCCGTGGACAGCGCCACCACCACACCGTTGAGCGGGCGTGTCCGGCGCCGCACCTTGAGCAGCTCCAGCAGCGTCGACCAACCCGCGCCATCCACCTGGCTGTCAGGCTGGGTAAGGTAGCGGCCGGCGACGTCGAGCAACACGCCGTCCTCGGCGAAATGCCAGTCACAGTCCCGCGTGGCACCGCCCTGCGTCGCTACCGACGCGCCCTGATCCTGGAGCAACTGCAAGCCACTGGCGGCCAACATCCGGGACTTGCCACTGCCTTCCTTGCCGATCAGCAAATACCAGGGCAATGCATTACGCCAACGCGGGCTGCGTTCACCATAAATCAGGGAGTGTTTCAGGGTGTACAAAGCGTCCTTGAAGCGACCGCGCAGGCGCCGCTGCTCGTTTTCAACCTGGCCTTTGCGCGGGCGTGGCTCGCCGTCATCGACGGTTGATTGCCGGGCCATACTGCGCCAATTGGCATACACCATCGCCAGGCCCCACAACAAAAACAGCCCGCTGATTGTCAGCAAGCGCGATGCCGCCGCTTGCCAGAATCGATAGTCGTCGACAGCCAGCAGCGGCCCGAAGAACCACACGGTCATTGCGACCGCGAGCACCAGCAGCAGGCTCCAGACCCAAACCCTGCCCAGCACGGCGCCCGCGCTCCTGAAGAATGCGTTCATGCGTTGCTCCCTGCGTTAGAGCGGCGCCCGGAACATATCCGGCGCCACGAGTTGATACGGTTGCAACATCGCTTCACGCTGCTGGCCCAGCACCCAGGCAAATCCTGCATACAGGCTCAACAGGCTGGCGGCGACAAACACTGCAATCCAGGTGAGCGACACGACCCTCAGCCGTTTCCGGCGCGGCTGTTCCGGCCTGGGCGACGGCGCGCACGCCGCAGGCGTATCACCCCGCACATGCCGGATCTGCCGATACAGCGCGTCCCGAACCTGTTCAAGCTGCAACAACCCACGCTCCATGACCCGGTACTTGCCCTCAAACCCGAGGGACAGGCACAGGTACATCAACTCCAGCATCGCCAGGTGCTTGAAGGGGTCCCTCGACATGCGCTCAAGCAACTGGAAAAACTTCTCGCCGCCGAAGGTTTCGTTGTGAAAACTGCTCAGCAGGCTCATCTTCGACCAATCGCTCTGGCTGCCCCATGAGGTGGTGACCACTGCCTCGTCGATCACGCTGCACAGCACATACCGCGCCGCCATGACCTCGCTGCCTTGGGCCCCGTCATGCCGGGCCCGCGTCTCGAACAGCGTGACTGCAGCCGAGAGTCGTTCATTCAGGGCGCGCAGGCTTTCCTCGGCGGTACTGCGCTTGAGGCGGACCACCTCGGACAACAGCTCCCAGGCAGGCGCCACCAAACTGTTCAGGCCAATGTCGAAATGCTCCGCGCCCTGCAAGCGGGCCGCGTAGATCATCCGGTCTTCCAGTTGTTCGAAACGCGGCGGCGATGCGAAGTCGGTCATCGGTCCCTGCGCCGGTCCGCGTCCCTGTCGATCAAGCAGGACGGTTTTCTCGTCCTCCGGGTATTCCCTGTCCATGGTCTCAGTTCCTGATGGCCCAGAATTTCAGTTCCAGTTCGGCGAATTCACCGCTGACGTGGAAGGCAAATCCTCCCGACTGCTTCAACTGCTCAATGTCCCGGGCACCGAGTTCAAGCATGAAATAGGTGTTGGCGGCATGAAACGGTATCTGCCGGGGAGCCACCGGCAGCGGCTTGACCTTGATGCCCGCCAACTGCAGGTTGACCAACTCGCGAATCCGCTCCACAGGGCCGACCTTGAGGTGCGCCGGCAGCCGGTGACGAAGCTCCTCGGCGTCACAATGGGCGCTGGCGGCCAGAATGAAGGTCGCCGAACCCAGCAGGTTGAGATCGCTCACCGGGCACACCAGCACCCCGTACTGGCGAGGCTGCAACGCCAGCTCAATGGCATGCTGCTCAAGCACCATCGACAGCAGGCTGCGAATCGGCTCCATCAATCCACGAAAGCTGGCGCCCTGGTCGCTGTGCCGGTAATGCCCCTCGAAGTGCGCACGCTTGCTGTCGCTGGCAAACGTCGCGAGTTCACCCAGGATCGACAGCAATGTTCGATACAGCGTTTCAGGGCTGACCTGGCTCAGGCTCAGGTAGTGACGCAAGACCAGTTCGGTGCGATTGATCAATTGCAACATCAGGAAGTCGCCAACCTCCGCGCCGGCGGCGGTACCGTTGGCGCGAATCCGCTCGGCGATGGCATCCCCCCGGTAAGCGAGCAGGCTGATCACTTCCTTGAGGCAAGACAGCAGGTAGCCGGAGCCATGCAGGTGAATGAAGCTCGGGATAAAATCGGGGTCCAGGCTGACGCCCTCCTCGGTGCAACTGAGCACCTGGGCAACCTTGAGCTTCACGTAATGCGGGTCGCTGTGTTGCTCCCCCAGCAACAGGCGAAAATCCAGCTGCCCGCAATTGACCTGACGACGAGCTTCTTCCCCGGCGTTGGAGTCGCTGACGTCTACCGCAAGAGTCTTGTAGCGCGCCAACACATCAATCTGCTCGGGTCGACGGGCTTCAACACAGTTACCTGTGGCCAGCGGCAAGGCCAGGTAGATCGACTGCTTCCCGGTATTGACCGGAACCTCCAGCACCAGCGACTCCATCGCGCCGCCCAGCTCGAACAGGCTGCCATCCGGCAATATGCCGCTGGCCTGGCTGATAACGACCTTGCCCATATTGAGGTATTGCACATCGATTTCCAGGGCCAGGAAGCCCCAGGCGTGACGGCACAACAGCTGGGTGCGGCGCGTGAGTTGCTGATCGTGGTACCGATCGTTTTGCTGAAAATGCTGAGGGCGCAACAACATGCCTTCCTGCCAGATGACTTTTTGGCTGTACATGTCAGTCGCCCGCCTTCGCGGGTTGCGGGTTGACCAACCGAATGCCGGCCTGATCAAGGATCAGTTCAGCGCCGGTCAATCGCTGCGCGGTCACCGGCAACACATAGCGCCATTGCGAGTGAGGCAAATCACGGTACGCCGCCAGCACACCGACATAACGACTGCCTGGCTCGAGGCTGAGTTTGAGCGTGGAGTGATCGCCGGGGCGCAACTCCAGCTCTTCGAGGTTCACCAGGTCCTTGGGCAACGTGTGCTCGGCATGAGCATAAAGGCTGAAAAAGTCCGCATTTTCAAAAGCCACGGGGTGTCGAAGCTCCATCAGGTGCACCACGATCGGCGACGGGCGACCATGGAGATCAGGGTTGACCCGTTCGCTGGCGGTCAGTGTCAGGTCCAGCTTGGTCAACTTCGAAAAGGGCGACAGGGAGCAACCACCCAGCAAACCCATTACAGCGCACAACAATGCAACGGTGACTCGGGACATGAAGATCATCCTGGATAACGGTGAAGGGTTGAGATCAGACGAATCTGTTCCTCGTACGCCTTGGCGAAGTCGCTGCCCAGCAGGCGCTCGCTCAAGTGCTCGTCCTCGATCAGTGCCTGGTAATGGCGCTGGTACGCGCGCCAGCGGGCGCCACACCGGGGAATCAGCGGCGGCCTTGCCTGGCGTTCGAAGCACAGCAGCAAATGGCCGGGCGCAAAGGCTGCCAGAGCGCCGCGTACTGCCGCGCGGCAGGCCGCCAGCAAGGCCACCTCGTGAGCCTGCATGTCGCGGTACGCCCGCATGACAAGCATCTCGGCGGAAACCTGCCCCAGCTGCCCGACACCCAGCAGCGACCCCAAGGCCGCACTGGCGTCTGCGCTGTCTCTAAGTGGGTTGGGGCTTTGGAGCGGCGTCTGGGTGAGTGCCAGTTTCAGCTCTTGCCTGAGCTCGTTACGGGTGCCCAGGCTCTGTTGCAACCCTTCAGTCATTTGCCGGAGCAAGCTCGCGGCCTTGATCGCCAGGACTTCTCTTGCCGACTCATCGAGGTCGCCCAGATCAATACCGAGTGCCTGCGCAAACCCCAACCAGAAGGGCCCTGAGCCGTGACCTGGAACGGGCGATTGCGGACTTGGGGCAACCTGGCGCGCAGGCTTCACAAGCTCGGGAACCGTCAGGTGATCCCGGTCCGCCGCCGCGTGGTCCGTCCAGCGCAATGTCTCGTAGGTGGTCATGTTCAGGGCCGCCAGCTCCTGCGACCCGTCCTCGCGCTGCAGTTCGCTGGCCAGTGCCCGCAGTGGGTCCAGCTCAAGGAATGCATCATCGGGAATCAGCCTGTGTAATCCGTCCTGGCCCTGTCCCTGCGGTGGGCTGACCAGTCGTGCGCGAATACTCAGCGGCCCCAGCTGAAATACCGCGCCGTCATCTATCGGTTGCTGCTGCCCCTCATGCAGACGCTCACTGCGGCCTGCCAGGCGGGTTCCATTGCTGCTGATATCCGTCAGGAAATACCGGCCGTCACGATAACTGATCACCGCGTGACGACCGGAAACCTGGCGACTGGTGTCAGGCAGGGTCCAGTCGCAACCGGCCCCCCGGCCGATGACGCCCCCCACTCCGTCAAAGACTTTGCGCAGCGCCGGCGCGGACTCTGCTGGCCCCGCAGGGCACACCTCAAACACTAGCTGCATGGCAGGACTCCTCCGCGCTCACAGGCCACGACCGGTGGACCGTGGATCACCCAGCGGACGGTAGTCATCGTCGTCAAAGACATGATTGGTGTTACAGCCACTCAGCAAAAACAACACAAGCACCAGGGCTTGCCACTGACTAACAGGCATCAGGTATCTCCCGGAATTGAAAGGGTGTGCCATTCAGCACTCTCCCTGGACTTCGCCAAACGGAATGTCCAAGCGTGCAAGGCGGTACAACAACGTGCGCCGGGCGAGGCCCAGTTCACGGGCGGTGCGGGTTCGATTGCCACGGTTCTTGCGCAGGCAGTCGATCAGCACTACCCGCTCGACTCGCTCCATGCGCTGGCGCAGCGTTGCGTCGACAGCGGGCGCGGACAGGGTTGATGGCAGCGATAAATGCGCAGGCAGGATCACCTCGTCGTCGCACAGCAGAACCGCCCGCTCCACCATGCATTTGAGCTCACGAACGTTGCCGGGAAAGTGGTGGCTGGACAGTTGATCCAGGGCCGCACTCGACCAGCCCACCGTGGCTCGCCCCAACAATGCACAGGCCTTGTCGGCGAAATGCCGGGCCAGTTGCAGCACGTCCCCGTCCCGCTGGCGCAGCGCCGGCAACTCGATAGGAAACTGCGCCAGCCGGTAATAAAGGTCCTCGCGAAAGCTTCCTTCAGCCACCATGCTGGTGAGGTCCCGGTGGGTCGCCGCGACGATTCGCACGTCGACCTTGTGGGACGTGTTGGCACCCAACGGCCGAATCTCGCCCTCCTGCAGGACCCGCAACAACTTGGCCTGCAGTGAGAGCGGCATATCACCGATTTCGTCGAGCAGCAGCGTGCCGCCGTGGGCGGTGTCAAACAGGCCGGCGTGGTCTCTTTCGGCCCCGGTGAACGCGCCTTTGCGGTAACCGAACAACTCACTTTCGAGCAAGCCTTCGGGAAACGCTGCGCAGTTTTGCACCACAAATGCCTTGCTGCTGCGCGGGCCGGCAGCATGAATGGCCCGGGCGACCACCTCTTTACCGGTGCCGGTCTCGCCCCGGAGCAGCACGGTGTAGGGGCTATGCACCACCTTGCCGATCAGGCGGCACGTCTCGTCCATGGCCGTGCTGTTTCCGATCAAGCCGTAGGCGCTGGTGCTGCGGGTGCTGCGAACCACCTTCAACGCACCGGGAGCCCGGCGCATTCGCCGCAACAGGGCCAACTGGCTCAAGACAAAACTGCCCAATTGGCCCAGGGACGCACCGTAGCCAGCCAGCTCCGTCGCTCGCAGGCTGGCACACAACACCATCCCGGATACCTGCTTGCTCGGCCCCGGTAACGGCACGCACAGGAGTGATTGCCAGGACGCCGCGACCGCTGGCAGAAACCCCGTGTCATACACACTGCTGCCTGCCTCGGTGAGGTGGAACACGCGGTTCTGTTGCAGCACGTACTGCAACAGTTGCTCGTTCCGGAAATCCGCGCCCGAGCTCACAACCGCCCCTGGCGGCGACAGGCCCGGCAAATACTGGGCAGCCAGTTCGAGGCGGCCGGTGGCCTGGTCGAGCAGGTACAACTGGCCAAGCTCGCAGCCGCTCAGTTGCGCGGCGCCCGTCGCAAAGTCATCGGCCAATGTCGATTCGTCGCTATTGATGCCCAACCGGGTAAACCATCCCAACAAGGCAGCGGCGTAGTCCAGCGGGCTTGGCAACTGGGTAAACGGATTGTCCGCCATCAGCTGAACTCACAGATTACGGTGCCATTGGCATCCAGCCTGGCATGGACGAACTGCAGGGACTTGCCAACGGCCATCGCATCCAGCAGGCGATCCACCACCTGCGGCAACAGGTTTTCCTCGATCCATTGGTCGACAAACCGCGCGCCACTCCCACTGTGGCTACAGTGCTCGGCCATGTGTGCGACAAGATCCCCTGCGTGACTGAATGCGAGCTTGCGCTGAAGCAGACGCTGGCCCAGGCGCTGAAGTTTGTGTTCAATCAGTTGGTGCAGCACCGCGCCTGCCACCGGGTAATACGGCACGACTCGCATACGGGCCAGCAGCGCCGGCTTGAAATGAGCTGTCAGTACCGGCCGGATCGCGGCGTGCAGCACTTCGACAGCCGGTCGTTGACTGTCGGCGCACAGCCCGGTGACAAGATCGCTGCCCAGGTTGGAAGTCATCAGGATCAGGGTATTGCGAAAGTCGATTTCACGTCCTTCTCCATCATTGGCTACCCCTTTGTCGAACACCTGGTAAAACAGGTTCAGGACATCCGGATCGGCCTTTTCCACCTCATCGAGCAGCACCACTGAATAGGGCTTTTGCCGCACCGCCTCAGTCAGCACCCCGCCCTCCCCGTAACCGACATAACCCGGTGGTGCGCCGATCAGCCGGGACAGTGAGTGTTTCTCCTGGTATTCAGACATGTTGATCGTGGTGACAAAGCGCTCGCCGCCATACAACAGGTCGGCCAGGGCGTGGGCTGTTTCAGTTTTGCCGACACCACTGGGGCCCACCAACAGAAATACCCCCACGGGGGCATCAGGCCTGTTCACGCCGGCCGCGACAGCCCGCAGGCAACGGTCCAGGACCTGCACGGCACCTTCCTGGCCGAGGATGCGACCACGCAGATCATCCGCAAAGTTCAGGACCTTCGCGCTGTGTTCGCGGGCAAGCTGCTCCAGGGGAATACCCGTCCAGGCGCTGATAACCTGTGCCACCAACCGTGGGCATACTTCGAAGCTGAGCAATCGCTGTTCGTGCTGTATGGCCTGCAACGCCTGATGGTTCTGGGCCAGGAGCGGAGCGAGAGCCTCAGTGCTTTCGCCAAGGTTACCGGCGTCGACCAGTTGCTGGCGCAGCGAGAGTACCTTCTCGGCCAGTTCGCGCTGTTGGGTCCAGCGTTGTTCAAGCTGGAACTGTGCGACTTCTACTTCTTCCAGTCTCCGGGTGAGGTGCTGCAGCACCTGTTCATCGATGGCCAACCCCGCGTCGGCATCCCTGCGCACGGCACGTTGCTGGCGCGTGCCCTCGGCCAGTTCGGCGCGCAACTGCTGCAGTTCGTCCGGCGCCGTGACCAGGCTGATCCGCACCCGGGCACAAGCGGTGTCCAGCACGTCCACAGCCTTGTCCGGCAACTGGCGGCCGGCCAGGTAGCGGGCACTCAACTGCGCGGCGGCGACCACGGCGTCATCGCGCACGTAGACTCCGTGGGTGGCCTCATACACCGGGACCAACCCACGCAAAATCGTCACGGCATCGTCAACCGTCGGCTCGTGCACTTGCACCGGCTGGAAACGCCGCGCCAACGCCGGGTCTTTCTCGAAGTACTTCTTGTACTCCGACCAGGTCGTCGCGGCGATGGTACGCAACTCACCTCGTGCCAGCGCTGGCTTGAGCAGGTTGGCGGCATCGGAGCTGCCGGCCTGGCCGCCTGCGCCGACCAGGGTATGAGCCTCATCGATGAACAGGATGACCGGTTGCGGCGAGGCGTTGACCTCATCGATCAAGCCTTTGAGGCGGCGCTCGAACTCACCCTTGATGCTGGCACCGGCTTGCAGCAGGCCCATGTCCAGGGTCAGCAGGCGCACCTTCCTGAGCACCTCTGGCACTTGCGCGCTGACGATCCGCAGGGCCAGGCCCTCGACTATCGCGGTTTTCCCGACACCCGCCTCGCCCACCAGAATGGGGTTGTTCTTGCGCCGCCGCGCGAGCGTATCGATCATTTGCCGGACTTCGTTATCGCGACAGAGCACGGGGTCGAGTTTCCCGTCCCGGGCCTGGCGAGTCAGGTCATGGGTAAAGCGCTCCAGCAAGGAACTCCCCGCCTCAGCGGGAGCCGCCTGCGCGTTTTCACTCAAGAGAAATCCGAGCACACGCGGTGCATCAAGCGTGCTCATCACCGACTGGTAACGGCTGCCAGCGTGCTGCATCGGGTTGCGCAACAAGGCGAGCAGCAAGGCGCCATGGTCCACTTCCCGTCGGCCCAGCTCCAGATAGGCAACCAGCAACGCCTGCTGCAGCCATTGCACCAGGGCGGGCGAAAACACCGGATTGCGGGACGCGCTCTGGTCGACCCGAGGTTGCAGCACGGCCTGCAATTCCCCGGCATCCACGCCCGCGTCCTGCAGCGCTCGCATAAGAACACCCTCGGGAGGCTCCAGGAGCGTCAGCAGCAAGTCTTCCACCAGGACCTCGCCGCCGCCCCGGGTGACACAACGCTCGGCGCTGCGTTCCAGGTCGCGCCGTGTGGACGCCGTCAATGCCTGGATAAGTTGTTGCAGATCCACATTCATCATATCCATCAATCCCTAATGATTTTTACTGGCCAGGATGACCACGCCGTCTGCCCGCTCATGCCCCAGCCAACTGGTCCAGCCCAGGCGGCAGACGTTGTGCTCGCCAAGGTGCAACGGCCGGACCTCGCCCGCCGCCAACACCAGTCGCACGTCGTATTCCAAGGGGTCCCGGGCGGCAAAACGCACCAGCGCACACAGCGGCTCGTAACCCGCCCCGGTGGGCAAAAACTCGTGAAAACGCTGCCAATCGAGTGCCAATACATGAACCCTGAACATGCCACTGCGGTCGATAAGGCACTCCCCCAGCACCAGGTCCGACCCCAACGAGCTATAGGCGCGACCAAGGTCATTGCGCTGCTCCTGGTCGATCACTACCCTGCGCTCGACCCACTGCTCGATGACCAGCCGGTTGTGCTTGAAGTAATAACGCAGCACGGTCTCGATCAGCGCGGCGGAGTGCACGCGCAGGCTCAGCAGCCCCAGGTAGGGCAACAGGCGTTTCCAGTTCAGTTGAGCCGCGCTGCGAATCGCGCTGCCACCCAGGCCCACCCATGCAAACATCTGCTCGGAAAAGGGATCGCGGGCGCCCGTTTGAAAACTCGCCTGATAACGATATTTTCGCCAGATCGGCACTATCAGCCGGTGCAGGCGATGGTGAAAAAGATCAAGAAATTCCCGCGTCGGATTACCGCCCGCTACCTCGGCAAAGGCTTGCTCGCCATAGAACGCCGGCAGCGGTGACCCTGTACCAAACAGGCCCAGCACATTGAGGCGAAGCCGTGCCCGCAAATGGCCGTGCTCGACAAAAAACTCCACACGATCAATGTCGTTGCCGGGAAAGCCAAAGCCTGGGTTGGCCTGGAACTCCAATTGATCGTAGAGCGCATCATCGTCCAGCGAGGGATGCGCCTCGCGCAGGCGCTCGATAATCTGCGCAACCGCCTGAAACACCGAGTACTCGCGAATCACTCGGGACAGTGCGGTTAAAGCAGGGGCTGCTGGCCCATCCGGGGTGGCCATAGGTACACGTCTCCTTGTGTGCTGATGACTCGCAGTTCGTGGTACGAGTTGAGGCTGGCGTAAAGCGCGAAGAACTCGTTGAGCACCGAGGCAAAGACGAACACGTCGCCCTCCCCCAGGTAGCCTTCAGGATCGATGGTGAGGTCAACCCGTAAGCCGCGAAATGGCAGGCCTCGGTGCAGCCGGTCTACGGGCTGGTGACTGATCGAACGGAGGGCGCCCAGCCTTCGCCTGCTGACCTTTTCCACCTGGCGGTCGTGATAACGCGGCAGGTCGTAGGTTTCGAGGATCACCCTCAAGGCGTTGATATCGGTCAATGACAGATAGTTGAGCGACATATTGCTGATCAGTCGCCACAGGAAGTCGCTGTCCAGGGGTGGCGCAAAGCTGGGGGTTGCCGCGGTGATGTTGCGAAACGAGAGAAACTCGGGCGTCTGTTCGCACGCCTGATTGATATCGCCCACCTGCAGCAGGCATGGCAGGTTGTGGTTGGTGCAGGTCAGTTCAATCGACAGGGTTTCCTGTTCATGCACTGGACACCGGTCGAAACTCAGCCAGGTATCCAGGCCGGCATGTTGCAGGGATGGCCGCTGGCGAACGCCATAGCTGGGCGCGGCGCTGCCAAAATCGTGCTCAAACGATTCGAACGGTACATATTCCTGGTACCCGAGGCCTCCCGGCCGCCATCCCGTGACCTTGTCGACGGAAAATACACCGCAGTTCCCCCTGGCGTATTCGCCAGGCAACAACAGGTATTCGTCCTGCTTGCCGTCCAGGCGAATCGGTACGCCGTCGTGCTTGAACAGATTGACGATGGGCGTGCAGTACAGCTTCACGTTGTCCAGGGTAGGCGCCATTCGCTCAATACCGCGACCACGCATGTCGAAGCGTAACGTCACGCCATGTACCTGCTTGAGTACGTCAATAGGCAACCTGCTCAGCGCGCCAAGGCCACTCACATCGACAAACAGGTATTTGTCGGGAAAGGCGAAGTACTCCTGCAAATGGCGATAGCCACGAAAGGTATTCAACGGATAAGGGATCAGTGCCTCATCCTCGGAAAAGCCCACAGGACTGATATCGTTGCTGGACAGACGCAATGAAACAGGCTCGCCGTCGGCGCCGATGACCGGCAGCCCGTCGCGCCCGAAAGGCTGCAACTCGAACCCGTCCAGGTGACGCAAAAGCCCCAGGTAAAGCGCCTGGCTGACGGGCTGCTCCCCCGCGAGATGCAAACGCAGGCAGTTCAGTTCCAGCTCACTGAAGTTGCCCTCGGCCGTCATCTCCAGACGCAGGCAGAGCAAAGCGCCCTCACCCTGTACCGAGTACTCCATGGCGGCCAGTTGCAGCGGCAAGACCTGCGTCGGGTAACAGGTACGAAAACGGCAGCGTTCACCGTCGATCGCAATGCTTTCCACCGGTGTATCCCGCTCGACCCTGATGGCCGGCCCTGTGCGCTTGAGCGGATCAAACTGCAGCATGCTGAACGACGGCAGCGGCCGCATATAGTTGGGCCACAGCAGATGCATCAACGAGTGACTCAACTCCGGCAATTGATCATCAAGCTTCTGCCGCAGGCGACCGGTGAGGAATGCAAAACCCTCAAGCAACCGTTCTACGTCCGGGTCCTGGCCAGCGTCCCCGAGAAACGGCGCGAGTGCCGGGTTGCGCTCGCAGAAGCGTCGCCCCAACTGTCGCAGTGCGCTCAGCTCGCCCTGGTAGTAGCGGTTAAACGACATTCGGTTTGACCTCGACCCGTGCGCCGTGAGCCAGGCTGGCGCAAAAGGCGACCGCTTGCGTCATGCCATTGACTTCCATGGTCCCCTCGATGGAAAAAGCCAGCACCATCGGGTCACGGTCCTGTGGCAATGCCTTGACACGGACATCCTTCAGACGGGGTTCGTAGGCCTGGATAAAGCGCTCAATCAGGAACCGAGCCTGGCTCAACGCGTCATGCAGGCTGAGGCGCATGTCATTCAGATCAGGTAACCCGTAATCAGGTAGCGTCTGGACACTGCCCGCACGGGTGCTGAGCATTTTCGCCAGATGACCCGCCACGGATTCCACGACGCAACCTTGCGGGCTGCGCCCCACGCCGGACTCCAGGCGCTCGAAAAGGCTGCGGTTTTGGGTAATCACGTGGCGGCGGCTCATTCTTTATCGAGCTTGCCGACGAGCGACAGAGTGAAGTCTGCCCCCATGTACTTGAAGTGCGGGCGAACGCTCAGGTTGACGCGATACCAGCCGGGCTCCCCGTCGACATCACTGACAACAATGCGCGCAGCCCGAAGCGGGCGCCGTCCACGCACTTCGGTGCTGGGGTTGTCCTGGTCGGCGACGTATTGGCGAATCCATTTGTTGAGTTCCAGCTCAAGGTCGGTGCGCTCCTTCCACGACCCCAGCTGTTCACGCTGCAGCACCTTGAGATAGTGGGCCAGGCGATTGACGATCATCATGTACGGCAATTGGGTACCGAGCCGGTAATTCAGCTCGGCAGCCTTGCCTTCGGCACTGATTCCAAAAGACTTGGGTTTTTGCACCGAACTGGCGGAAAAGAACGCTGCATTGTCACTGCCCTTGCGCATGGTCAGGGCAATGAAGCCCTCTTGCGCCAGCTCGTATTCGCGTCGGTCGGATACCAGCACCTCGGTAGGAATCTTGGTTTCGATCTCGCCCATGCTGTGAAAGTGATGCAGCGGCAAGTCCTCCACTGCACCACCACTCTGCGGGCCGATAATGTTCGGGCACCAGCGATACCGGGCGAAACTGTCCGTCAAGCGGGTAGCAAAGGCATAGGCCGTATTACCCCACAGATAGTGTTCGTGGCTGCTGGCCACATGTTCCTGGTAGGCGAACGTCTTGACCGGACAATCAACGGGATCGTACGGCGTACGCAATAGAAAGCGCGGTACGGTGAGGCCGATGTAGCGGGCATCTTCGCTCTGGCGAAAACTCTGCCATTTGGCAAACTGCGGCCCTTCAAAATGGTCCTTCAGGTCCTTGAGGTCAGGCAGGCCGGTAAAGCTCTCCAGGCCGAAGAAGCCAGGGCCGGCCGCCGCAATGAACGGTGCATGAGCCATGCAGGCCACGCTGGAAACGTACTGCATCAGCCTGACATCGGGAGCACTGGGGGAAAGGAAATAATTGGCGATGATTGCCCCTACGGGCTGGCCGCCGAACTGACCGTATTCGGCACTGTAGATGTGCTTGTAGAGTCCGGACTGAGTCACCTCCGGTGAGTCCTCGAAGTCATCCAGCAGGTCCTGGCGGGAGACGCTGAGCAGTTCGATCTTGATGTTTTCACGAAAATTGGTGCGATCAACCAGCAACTGCAGGCCACGCCAGGAAGACTCCAGTGCCTGGAAGTCGGGATGGTGCAGGATTTCATCCATTTGCTGGCTGAGCCTTGCGTCAATCTCGGCAATCATCCGGTCAACCAGGCGCTTCTTGACCGGCTCGCCCTTGTTTTGCGGCTTGATCAGCTCCTCGATAAATGCCGAGACTCCACGCTTTGCAATGCTGTAGGCCTCGTCGTCGGCGCTGAGGCGGGTCTGGGCAATGATGTTGTCGAGAATGCTGTACTCATCCGTGATGGGCGCATGCGACGGGCTTTGGCTGGTAGTCATGGTGTCAGTGTCCTTTTAACTGAGAGAGTCATACGGCGGAGCTGTCCAGCCCCAATTCAGCCAATACCCGCTTGCGCGAATCGTCATCGGCGAGGGCATTTTCAATGGCCTTTCGAAAGCTCGGCGTGTTGCCCAGCGGCCCCTTGAGCGCCACAAGTGCATCGCGCAGGTCCATGAGCCTTTTCAGCTCGGGTATCTGCTCAACCAGCTGTGCAGGATTGAAGTCCTTCATCGAATTGATCCTGACCCGGATCGCCAACTCATCAGGTTCGGCTGAATCCTGCAGCCGGTTGGGGACGCTCAAGGCCAGGCCCAAGGCCTGCTTGGCCAGCACCTCGTCGAGGCTGTTCTTGTCGATGCCGACGGGCTTGCGGTCTTCGAGCTTGCGCAGGTCTTCACGCTGGGTGAAGTCGCCAAGCACCAGCAGTTTCAACGGCAGCTCGACCTCTTCCTGCGCAGTGCCGACGGCGGGTTTGAACGTGATATTGATGCGTTCCCTGGGGGCTACCGAACCTTCTTTCGCCATGGTGTTTCTCCTTTTTCGGGGGGCTCGAAAGCCTATTCAAGTACCGCTTCGAGATCGAAGTGGCACAGCCTGCGATGGACATCTTCCTTGCGCTCACGCACGGAATGGCTTTGGGGCAATACGTCACAGCAGCCATGCAAGAGCTGCAGCACTTCAACCGCCAGCTCGGGCTCCCAGCGCTGCAGGTCTGAGTGCTGCAGCTCGTGGTCCAGGTGATCGAGCTGGACTTTGGCCAGGTCATGCTTGCCTGCCAGCAAACACAACCTGGCCAGGCCAAGCCGCCAATGAAACCGGGCACGATCACCTGTTGCGGTTTGCATGCCCTGCTTGAGGGACCGCACAGCCACCTTGAACCCGTCCTTGCGCAGCACGGGCATGACGTCGTGCAACGCTTTGTCCCAAGGCGCAGCCGGGGCATCAGGTGCCGACCTGAGTGGAACCGGGGCTTGCAAATGGCGGGCAACCTGGGTGTTGATCCAGCCACGGGTGACGTCGTCGGCGAAGGGTGTTCCGTCGTGGAAGCGCAGCTGTGCAAGCCCCGGCAAGCGCTGGAGCAACAGCGCGAAGTGCACTTCCAGCTCGGTCATGGCCAGGTCGGCCTGGAGTGCCTGCAGGCACTCCCACACCCGGTACAAGCCGTCGAACCAGAAAGGTGCTCCGGCCAGGCTGCCCTCAAGCTCCAGCAGCAGGTCGGTATGCTGCCCTTGGGCAAAGCGCTCCTGATACCGCTTGAGCTTGTCGGGCGCCGGCCCGCGCAAAGGCGTTACCTGTTCGCTGTCACAGTCCGGAAGACTGGTGATCGTCAGCCAGGTCAACGTTCGGTTCAGACGCAGTGCGCGCAGGTCAGTGGCATTCTGACGCTGCCACCAGGCCGACAAGGGCCGGGCATGTTCCTGCAGCGTGCGCAGCAGCTTGTGGGCGTCCTTTTCGTTTTCCACAATGGGCTCGGGCGCCATCAACTGAGTCGCGACCTGCTTGATATGGGCGATCACCCCTGTGCTACCGCCTGCTGGAGGTTCGCTTTCGGTGGACTGTTGCAATCGGTCCGACAGCTGCCTGCGAACCGGCAGTAACAGTGGCGCGTCTTCGAGAAGGTGTTCGGTCCACAACTCGTCCAGCCGCGCCAGGTGTTCGAGCATGCAGTGGAACAAGGGCCGCTGATCCTTGAGCGAAACAGGTTGTGCAAGCACCTGCTCGAGGCGAGGGACCAGCCAGCCAAAGGCGGCACTGCGGGTACGCAGCTTGCCCGGATAAACGACCGCCCAATGATGCTCACAGAGGTAGCGCAGCAATCCGAGGCCTGCGAGTAGCCCGGGGAAGGACTCGCGCTGATGCAAGGCCCAGGTCAACCAGACAGCGACCCGCAAGTCCTTGGACTGGTGGCGTAACAGCGCCTCGCTTTTTTCCACAACCCATTGCCAGTCAGGCTGACTGTTTCCGTGAATGGAGTGCGCCTTGCCCAGTTCAGTTTCAAGCGCCTCATACTCGGTCGAAAAACGCATATCGGCCCCCGCATAACTCGTTTTCGAGTTGGGTGCCTGCGCAAGTTCGAGGTAATAATCGGAAAGCCTGTCTGAGTAAACCATTATGGGCCGCACTTTACTTTCCTGAACATGTTCAGTGAACTAATGGCCATTCAAGCGCACATCAGGACATTGATTAAAGTTTGCCTTCCCTACGAGAAGAGCACGAACCTTATCCATGCAAAAAGCATTGTTCAAGCCACCAAATAGCAGTTAAGGAGTTTCCTACAAGAATAGAAAAATCGCCGACGCGCAAGAATTTGCGCAGCCAAGGCGCCAGGCATCATCATGAATGAGGTGAACTCTGCGAATAACAACGCCCATCAACATGAGCAACTAACTGCACACCCCTGCGCAAACAAATACAACTAAATCGAATTAAAACCTTTAATGCCGTTCAAAATTAAAACCAATAAAATCTTAACCCCTGCTTTCATTGACGCTCAAACTTTCCGGCACGCTTCTTGATATCGAGCATTACCCGGCCGGCAAGTCCGTCGGCCGGGACGACCTCATTTATCAGGCAAGGAAAACCGTCATGCCAACACCCGCGTATCTATCCATCACCGGCACCAAGCAAGGCTTGATCACGGCAGGCACGTTCACCCAGGACTCGGTCGGCAACATTTACCAGGAAGGCCATGAAGACCAGATCCTGGTGGAAGCATTCCAGCATCAGGTGATCATTCCCCGTGACCCGCAATCCGGCCAGCCCACCGGCCAGCGTGTGCACAAGCCCCTGATGATCAGCAAGGTATTCGATAAATCGTCGCCATTGCTGTTCAGCGCATTGACCTCCGGGGAAATGGTCAAGTGCCGCCTTGAGTGGTACCGAACCTCTTCAGCCGGAACCCAGGAACACTACTTCACCATCGAGTTGGAAGACGCGATCCTGGTGGACATCCAGTCACGGATGCCCAATTGCCAGGACCCGAACAACGCACACTTCACGCACCTGGAGGATGTGTATTTCACTTACCGGAAAATCGTCTGGACCCATGAGGTCTCCGGTACCTCTGGCTCTGATGACTGGCGCAGCCCGGTAGCCGGCTAAGCAGCCACCGAAACAGAAACGGCATCGCCATGGACGGCACCGTTTCTGTCGGCCACTAGACCATCGCCAGCGGATGCTTGCGCTTCGGCGCCCCAAAAACCCGGTCAATCGCGTCCAGGTCGTGCTCATCCAGCACCAGCTTCGCCGCTGCGGCATTGAGCCGGACATGCTCTGGCGTAACCGCCTTGGGAATCGCGATCACCCCGTCCTGGCGCAAGACCCAGGCCAGGGAAACCTGGGCGGGTGTGACCTCGTGGCGACGGGCAATTTGCTTGAGGGTCGGGCTGGCCAACAGCTCGCCACCCTGGGCGATGGGACAGTAGGCCATCAAGGGTAAATTGTGTTGCTGCCACCATGGCAGCAGGTCGAACTCGATGCCGCGCTCCTCGATGTTGTAGAGCACCTGATTGGTGGCACAGGCCGGGGAAGCCAGCTCCTGCAGGTCTGCTACATCAAAGTTGGACACACCCCAACGACCGATCTTGCCTGCCTCACGCATGCGCTCGAAGGCTTCTACCGTTTCTTCAAGGGGGTATTGCCCACGCCAATGCAACAGATACAGATCAATGTAGTCGGTGCCCAGGCGCTGGAGGCTGGCCTCACATGCACGTGGAATGCCCTTGTGGCTGGCATTGTGCGGGTACACCTTGCTGACCAGGAACACCTGGTCGCGCTTGCCGCGAATCGCCTCGCCGACGACTTCTTCGGCACCGCCTTCGCCATACATTTCAGCGGTATCGATCAGGGTCATGCCCTCATCGATACCCAGTTGCAACGCGGCCACTTCGGCGCTGCGCTTGCCGGGATCCTCGCCCATGCGCCAGGTCCCCTGGCCGATGACAGGGACGGGTACGCCGGCCAGATCAATGGTGCGCATGACAACCTCCTGATGAATTTGCGAATTAACAGTGTGGCACCGACTGGACAAAAGGGTTCAATCGAAGGAAGGTGGCCCTTTCCATCCCAGCCATAGAAAGGGCATGCAATGCTGTTTGTGGTCATGTTGGGGGGTAAGCACCCCCGGGCGAAAATCGAAGTGCATGATGTGGTGTTCGCCGTCGCCGACACCCTGGAAGCCGCCTACCCGCAACTGCGCGAGGGCTGGTTTGGCAGCCAGAAAGGTGTGCATATCGACTCCTGGATGACGGTGGATGGCGTTGACGGCTGGAAAGTCCAGCTCAGCCACCTGGCGCCGAACGCCGGGGCGCCGCGCCTGTACTTCATCAACCTGGGCGGGTATGAATCGAACGTCTTTGGCGAGGCACACCACTACCTGCTGGTGGTTGCGCGCACGGCCAGGGAGGCGGCAGCCCAAGGCAAACAGCAGATGCTCACGCACTGGACGCAATCCCACACCGACGGCGTACTGGATATCGACGACTGCCTGCCCATCGACCTGGTAGACGGGCGCTACATCCACCTGGAACCCGGCGTACACCGCCCGGTCATCACGCGAAACGACTACATCGTACTGCCCTGACCGCCTCCTACCCGAACAGGGTATGGCGCCCCACCCGCCACCTGCCTGAAAGTGCAATCAGCCCCTCGGCCTGACAACAAGCACAACATCAAGGTGGGTTCGCCATGCATAAAGCCGTTATCGCCCTGTTCAGCGCTGTATTGCTTGCATCAACGTCCGTCAGCCAGGCCGCTGACGACCCGGGCAACACCTTGCGCATCTACAACTGGGCCGATTACATCGGGGAACACACCCTCGCCGACTTCGAGAAAGCCACCGGCATCAAGGTGATCTACGACACCTACGACTCCTACGAAACCGTGCAGGGCAAGCTGCTGTCCGGGCGCTCGGGTTATGACCTGGTGGTGCTCAACGCGTCCCTGGTGCCGCTGCTGATCAAGGCCAAGGCCTTCCAGCCCCTCAACAAAGCGCTGCTGCCGGACTGGAACAACCTCGACCCGCAAGTGCTGAAAAGCCTGGAAACCCATGATCCGGGCGTGACCTATTCCGCGCCTTACACCTGGGGCAGCAATGGCGTGACCTACAACATCGACAAGATCAAGGAACGCATGCCGGATGCGCCCATCGGCTCACTGGCGATGATCTTCGATCCCAAGATCGTTTCGCGCTTCGCCGACTGTGGCATCACCTTCATCGACTCCCCTACCGACATGATCCCGCTGGCCCTGACCTACCTCGGCCTGGACCCCAACAGCGTGGCGCCCAAAGACCTCAAGGCCGCTCAGGACGTGCTGATGGCCGTGCGCCCGTACATCCGCAAATTCGACTCCAGCGGTTTTATCAACGGCCTGGCCAATGGCGAGCTATGCATGGCCACCACCTGGTCCGGCGACTACGCCACGTCCCAGGCCCGGGCGGCGGAAGCCGGGGCCAAGGTCAACCTGGGTTACTTCATCCCCAGGGAAGGCTCGCTGATCTGGTTCGATAACTTCTACATCCCGGCCGACGCACCCCATGTGGCGAATGCCCACAAGTTCATCGAGTTCCTCCTGCAACCGCAAGTGATCGCCGGCGTCAGCAACACCATTCACTACGCCAACAGCAACCTGGCCTCCAAGCCCTTTGTAAATGCCGATATACGCGACAACCCGGCCATCTACCCGGACCCGGCGACGATGCAGCGCTTGTTCACCCAGAAAAGCCAGTCCCAAGCCGCCGTGCGCCTGATCACCCGTACCTGGAATGCCGTGAAGACCGGCAAGTGAAACCCAGCCATTGAAGGTAAACGCCATGACCCTGCCAAATCCTGACTTTTTCGCCCAGTTCGACCACGACCAACTGGACGCCGCCGACAAGGCCCATTACATGCACGGTTTTCATATGTTCGACGAACACCGTGAACAAGGCTCACTGAATATCGCGGCGGGTGACGGCGCCTACATCTACGACACCGCCGGCAACCGCTACCTGGATGCGGTCGGCGGCATGTGGTGTACGAATATCGGCCTGGGCCGCGAGGAAATGGCAGACGCCATCGCCAACCAGGTTCGCCAGCTGGCGTACTCCAACCCGTTCTGCGACATGGCCAACGTCACCGCTATCGAACTGTGCGCCAAGCTTGCCAGCCTGGCTCCCGGCGATCTTGATCATGTGTTCCTGACCACCGGCGGTTCCACGGCTGTCGATACCGCCTATCGTCTGGTGCAGTTCTATCAGAACAGTCGCGGCAAGCATGAGAAGAAACACATCATCTCGCGCTTCAGTGCGTATCACGGCTCGACGTTCCTCACGATGTCCATCGGCAACAAGGCCGCCGACCGCGCGCCGGAATTCGATTTCATGAGCGACTTGTTCCACCACATTTCGTGCCCCAACTACTACCGGGCGCCGCAGGGCATGAGCGAGGCGCAGTTCCTCGATTTCCTGGTGGATGAGTTCGAAGACAAGATCCTGACCATCGGCGCCGACAAAGTGGCCGCGTTCTTTGCCGAACCGATCATGGGCTCGGGCGGCGTGATCATTCCGCCCAAGGGTTACCACCGGCGCATGTGGGAAGTCTGCCAACGTTATGACCTGCTCTACGTGGCGGATGAAGTGGTGACGTCCTTCGGCCGGCTGGGAAAATTCTTCGCCTCCCAGGAAGTGTTCGACATGCAACCGGACATCATCACCACCGCCAAGGGCCTGACGTCCGGCTACCTGCCGTTGGGCGCGTGTATTTTCTCGGACCGCATCTGGCAAGTGATCGGCGAGCCGGGCAAGGGCCGCTGCTTTACCCACGGCTTCACCTACAGCGGCCACCCGGTGAGTTGCGTGGCGGCGCTGAAGAACATCGAGATCATCGAGCGGGAGAACCTGCTGGCCCATGTCGAAGACGTCGGCGTGTACCTCGAACAGCGCCTGCAAACCCTGGCCAGCCTGCCGCTGGTGGGCGATGTGCGCTGCCAGCGGCTGATGGCCTGCATTGAGTTCGTCGCCGACAAACACACCAAGGCGCTGCTGCCGGACGCGGTGAACATCGGCGAGAAGATCCACCTGCGGGCCCAGGCCAAAGGCTTGCTGGTACGGCCCATTGGCCACCTGAATGTGATGTCGCCGCCGCTGATCATCACCCATGCCCAGGTGGATCAAGTGGTGGAAATCCTGCGCCAGTGCATCCTCGACACCGCCGAAGAGCTGCGCCAGAGCGGCGAGTATCAAGGCCGATGAGCCTGGGCGCCCCGGTGCTTTTGCCGGGGCCCTGGCCGGCGGGTAGACTGGCCGGCATGAACGAGCATGCCGATCACTGCCCTGCCCCGTCCTTCCAGGTGCTTGACGCCTGGAATGGTGCGTTGGCCCACGCCTTCGCCAGCGTCGACGAAGCGTCATTCCTTGAACACCTGGCCTGCGCCCTCAGTGCGCTGACCCCTATCGAATCGATGATGATCAGCCTGGAGCGCCAGGGTCAGGCGCCACACTTGCTCTACCAGCAAGGCATCCCCCGGCCGCACTACGAAGAGATCATCAACCGTTACTTCTCCCGGGGCTACCTGCTGGACCCGTTCTGTCTCGCGGTAGACAAGGGCCTGGCCGAAGGTTTCTACCACCTGGCGCAGATCGCCCCGGACGATTTCTTCAACAGCGAGTACTACAAAACCTACTACCTGCGCAGCGGCGGCGCCCAGGAGAGCTACTACATCGTCGACCTGTGCCCCAACAGCAAGATTTCGTTGTGCATGTTCCAGGGGCTGAGTGCCGGCCAGTTCAGCGACGAACAACTGGCACTGCAACGAACCGCCCAACCCATCGTGCGCGAACTGCTGCGCCGCTTCGGCACCACGGGCGGGTTATGCAAGGTGATCAGCGACGAGGCCTTCACCCAGACCCAGGTGCATCAGCAGATTGAAGCGGCGTTCATGCATTTTGGCAGCGGCGTATTGACCGTGCGCGAACGGGAAATCGCCCACCTGATATTGCGCGGGCACTCGGTGAAATCCACCGCGCAGGTGCTGGGCATTTCCCCGGAAACCGTGCGCATGCACCGCAAGCATTTGTATACCAAGCTTGAAATCAACTCCCAGGCGGAGCTGTTTGCGCTGTTTATCGATTGGCTGACCCACAGCGGCGTAATGGCCCGATCCTGACCGTCCAGGCAACCCAGGGGAACTTTGCCAGGAAATAACCACCTGAATCCGGTACGCTCAGCATTTTTACCCAAGGAGATACCCCTCATGGCCAAAGCCACCGCCCGTCACATCCTCGTTGCCACCGAAGACAAGTGCAACGAACTGAAAGCGCAAATCGAAGGCGGCGCCGACTTCGCCGAAGTTGCCAAAGCCAACTCGTCCTGCCCGTCCAGCCGTCAAGGCGGCGACCTCGGTTCGTTCGGCCCGGGCCAAATGGTCAAGGAATTCGACACCGTCGTATTCAGCGCCCCGGTCAACACCGTGCAAGGCCCAGTGAAAACCCAGTTCGGTTATCACCTGCTGGAAGTAACCAGCCGTCAGGACTGATCCAGTCCGCGCTAATGTTTAAAACAACGGCCCACCCTTTGGTGGGCCGTTGTGCATCTGTGACAGTGTGATGACTGGCGAGGCGTACGCGCATAGCGTACAAATCCCTTTACCTCTTCACCCGGCGCCCAAGGCTGATAATGCGAGTCGCTTTTTCTACCCTGTTTTGCTCCACCCTGGCCCTGTTGCTGGCCAGCACCGCCGTGATCGCCGCGCCGCAATCGGCATTGACCGTGTACGGCGAGCCGGCCAAATACCAACCCGGCTTCACCCATTTCGACTACGCCAACCCCAATGCCCCCAAGGGCGGCAGCCTGCGGCGTTCGGCGATCGAAATCGGGCGCTACGACCATGTACTGCCTTATGGCGACAAAGGCATCGGGGTCAGCCAGGTCGACGGCTGGCTGTATTCGCCCCTGGCCCTGCGTTCGCTGGACGAGCCCTACACGGTCTACGGCCTGGTGGCGGAAAAGATGGAGCGGTCAGACGACGGTCTGTCCCTGCGTTTCTACCTGAACCCCAAGGCGCGCTTCGCCGATGGCCAACCGATCACCGCCGAAGACGTGCGTTACTCCTTTGACCTGCTGATGACCCAGGGCAGCCTGCGCTACCGCACGCTGTTCGCCGACGTCAAACACGTCGAAGTCGAAGGCCCGCGCCAGGTGCGCTTCGATTTCGCAAGCAATGAAAACCGCACCCTGCCCCTGGATGTCGCGACCCTGCCGGTGTTCCCCGAACATTGGTGGAAGACCCGCAACTTCGCCGACGGCGGCGGCTACGAGATTCCCCTCGGCAGCGGCCCCTACACCATCAGCAAGGTGGATGCCGGCAACACCATCACGTTCAAGCGTGACCCGAACTGGTGGGGCAAAGACCTGCCCATCAGCCGCGGCCTGTACAACTTCGATCACCTGAGCCTGGAATACTTCGGCGACACCGAAGTCGCGCGCCAGGTCCTGCGGGGCGGTGCCTACGACTTCAACCGCGAATTCTCCGCCACCGGCTACTCCATCGGCTACAACGGCCCGGCCCTCGATGATGGCCGCCTGCAACGCGCGCACCTGGCCAAGGAGGCACCGCAGCCGGCCCAGGGCTACGTGTTCAACGTGCAAAAACCGATGTTCAAGGACCGCCGCGTGCGCCAGGCCCTGGCCATGCTGTGGGACTTCGAGTGGGCCAACCGGCAGATGATGCGCAACATGTACATCCGTCAGCAAAGCTTCTTCTCCAACAGCCCGCTGGCGGCGACCCAACTGCCGGATGCCCAGGAACTGGCGATCCTGGAACCTTTGCGCGGGCAGATTCCCGACGAAGTCTTCACCCAGGTGTTCAAGGCCCCCACCACTGACGGCACCGGGATGATCCGCGACAAGCAGCTGCAAGCCCTGGCCCTGCTGGAACAGGCCGGCTGGAAGCCCGACGGTGACAAGCTGGTGAATGCCGAGGGCGAGCCGCTGGAGTTCACCTTCCTCAACGCCCAGAACGGCCTTGAGCGCCTGTTGTTGCCGTACAAGCGCAACCTGGCGCAGATCGGCATCACCCTCAACATCCGCCGCATTGACTCCTCGCAATACGTCAACCGCCTGATGGCCCGGGACTACGACATGATCGTCACCGGCTTCCCGGTTACCACTTCGCCGGGGATGGAGCTGTACAACTACTTCGGTTCGGCCGCCGCGTTTGATACCGGCGCCAACAACTACATGGTGCTGAAAGACCCGGCCGTCGACAGCCTGATCAACGGCCTGGTCAAGGCTGATACCCAGTCGCTGATGCTCAGTTACGCCCACGCCCTGGACCGCGTGCTGCAATGGAATTACCTGTGGATCCCCAACTACTACCCGCCGGGCACCTCCGCCGCGTGGTGGAACCGCTTCGGCCGCCCGGCCGTGGAAGCCAAGACCGATGAGGCCCTGGAAACCTGGTGGGAAATCAGCCCCACACCGCTCACTAACGAGCAGATGAAAGCCGAACTGACCAAACGCCCGGGAGCCCGCTGATGTTTGCCTATATCGTGCGGCGCCTGCTGCTGATCATTCCCACCCTGGTGATTATCCTGCTGGTGAACTTCGTTATCGTGCAGGCCGCGCCCGGCGGGCCGGTGGAACAGGCCATCGCCCACCTGCAAGGCATCGGTGGCGGTGGCGTCGGCGGCTCGTCTGCCGAAAGCCTCAGCAGCGGCTCCCGGGCCAGCCGTGGCCTGGACCCGAAACTGATCAAGGACATCGAAAAACAATACGGCTTCGACAAGCCCGCGCCGGAACGCCTGTGGCTGATGCTCAAGAGCTACGCCCAGTTGGACTTCGGCAACAGCTTCTTCCGTGGCAAAAGCGTGACCGACCTGATCCTCGAAAAGATGCCGGTGACCATTTCCCTCGGCCTGTGGGCCACCTTGATCACCTACCTGGTGTCGATCCCGCTGGGCATTCGCAAGGCGGTGCGCCATGGCAGCAGTTTCGATGTGTGGAGCAGCACCGCGATCGTGATTGGCTATGCGATGCCGGCGTTCCTGTTTGCGATGTTCCTGATCGTGGTGTTCGCCGGCGGCACTTCGTTGAACTGGTTCCCGGTGCGCGGGCTGGTCTCGGAAAACTTCGACCAGTTGAGCACCGTCGGCAAGATCGCCGATTACTTCTGGCACCTGGTACTGCCGGTCAGCGCCCTGGTGATCGGCGGCTTCGCCACCTTGACCATCCTCACGAAAAACTCGTTCCTCAATGAAATCACCCGCCAGTACGTGGTCACCGCCCGGGCCAAAGGCTTGAGTGAACGCCGGGTGCTTTACGGGCATGTGTTCCGCAATGCCATGCTGTTGGTGATCTCGGGGATTCCCCAGGCATTTATCGCGGTGTTCTTTGCCGGTTCGCTGCTGATCGAGGTGATCTTCTCCCTCGACGGCCTCGGACGCATGAGCTACGAAGCTGCAGTTTCACGGGATTATCCGGTGGTGTTCGGTTCGTTGTTTATCTTCACGCTGTTTGGCCTTTTGATAAAACTCATCGGTGACCTCTGCTACACCCTGGTGGACCCGCGTATCGACTTCGCCGCGAGGAACGCCTGATGCTCAAGCTCTCTCCCGTGGCCCGTCGGCGCTTTGAACGCTTCAAGAAAAACCGTCGCGGCTGGTGGTCGCTGTGGCTGTTTATCGGCCTGTTTATCCTGACCCTCGGCGGCGAGTTGATCGCCAATGACAAACCCCTGGTGCTCAGCTACCAGAACGAACTGTATTTCCCGGTGTTCAAGCGCTACACCGAGCAGGAGTTCGGCGGGCAACTGCCATTCCAGGCGGATTACCGCAGTGAATACGTGCAGAACCTGATCAAGAAGGACGGCGGCTGGATGCTGTTCCCGCCAATCCCGTTCAGCGACGACACCCCCAACTATGAACTGACCCGCCCTGCCCCCAGCCCGCCTTCCAGCGTGAACTGGCTGGGCACCGATGACCAATCCCGCGACGTGCTGGCGCGGGTGATCTTCGGCGCCCGGGTGTCGATCCTGTTTGCCCTGGCCCTCACGGCCATCAGCGCCGCCATCGGCATCGCGGCGGGTGCGTTGCAGGGATATTACGGCGGCTGGGTCGACTTGCTCGGGCAACGAATATTGGAAGTGTGGTCCGGGCTGCCGGTGCTGTACCTGCTGATCATCCTGTCAGGCTTTGTCGAACCGAATTTCTGGTGGCTGCTGGGGATCATGGCACTGTTTTCCTGGCTGGCCCTAGTGGACGTGGTGCGCGCCGAGTTCCTGCGGGGGCGCAACCTGGAGTACGTCAAGGCCGCGCGGGCGTTGGGCCTGGGGGACGGCAAGATCATCCGCCGGCATATCCTGCCGAACGCGATGACCGCGACCCTGAGCTACCTGCCGTTCATTTTGACCGGGGCGATTTCTACCCTGAGCGCCCTGGATTTCCTCGGTTTCGGCATGCCCGCCGGCAGCGCGTCATTGGGTGAGCTGATCGCCCAGGGCAAGCAGAACCTACAAGCGCCGTGGCTGGGGTTGACCGCGTTTTTCACCCTGGCGCTGATCCTGTCGTTGCTGGTGTTTATCGGCGAGGCGTTGCGTGACGCCTTCGACCCACGCTCATGAAGGCCGTTGAGATGACTGAAAACCTGATCGAGATTCGCGACCTGAGTGTCGCCTTCAACGGCCAGACCGTGGTGCGCAAGCTGTGCCTGGACGTGCGCCCCGGCGAGTGCCTGGCGCTGGTGGGCGAGTCGGGTTCGGGCAAATCGGTGACCGCCCATTCGATCCTGCAACTGCTGCCCGAAGCCGGCACCGAAACCACCGGCTCGGTGCGCTATCGCGGCCAGGAACTGCTCGGCGCCTCGCCCGCCACCCTGCAAAAACTGCGGGGCAACCGGATTGCGATGATCTTCCAGGAGCCGATGACGTCCCTGAATCCGCTGCACAGCATCGAGAAGCAGATCGGCGAAACCCTGCTGTTGCACAAGGGCCTGGGCGGCAAACAGGCCCAGGCGCGGATCCTCGAATTGCTCGAACTGGTGGGCATCCAGAAACCCCGGGAACGCCTCAAGGCCTACCCCCACCAACTCTCCGGCGGCCAGCGCCAGCGGGTGATGATCGCCATGGCCCTGGCCTGTGAGCCAGAACTGCTGATTGCCGATGAGCCGACGACTGCACTGGATGTGACGGTGCAGCGCAAGATCCTGCTGCTGCTCAAGTCACTGCAACAACGCCTGGGCATGTCGCTGCTGCTGATCAGCCACGACCTCAACCTGGTGCGCAGCATTGCCCAGCGGGTGTGCGTGATGAAGGCCGGGGAGATTGTCGAACAGGCGGATTGCGAAACCCTGTTCTGCGCCCCGCAGCACCCTTACAGCCGCCTGCTGCTGGATGCTGAACCGGCAGGCATCGTCTTGAATCACGAGGCGCGGGAGACGGTGTTGCAGGTGGATAACCTGAGTGTGCAGTTCCCGCTGGGCGGCGGGCTGTTCCGGCGCAAGCAGTACCTGCAAGCGGTGGACGGCATCAGCCTGGAGGTACAGCGCGGCAAGACACTGGGGATTGTCGGCGAGTCCGGCTCGGGCAAATCCACCCTGGGCCAGGCGATTCTGCGGCTGCTGGATTCCAGCGGCGCGATTCGCTTCCAGGGCGAGGCCCTCGACGGCCTGACGCAAAAGCAGATGCAGCCGTGGCGCAAGCAGATGCAGGTGGTGTTCCAGGACCCGTTCGGCAGCCTCAGCCCGCGGATGTCGGTGGCGCAGATCATCAGCGAAGGCCTGGAAGTGCATGCGCCGTGCAGCCTCAAGGACCGCGAAGCCCAAGTGATTCGCGTGCTGGAAGATGTGGGCCTGGACCCTGCCAGCCGCCATCGCTACCCCCATGAATTCTCCGGCGGCCAGCGCCAGCGCATCGCCATCGCCCGTGCGCTGGTGCTCAAGCCGGCGCTGATCCTGCTGGACGAACCCACCTCGGCGCTGGACCGTACCGTGCAGAAACAGGTGGTCGCCCTGCTGCTTGAGCTGCAGGAAAAGTACGGCCTGACGTACCTGTTTATCAGCCATGACCTGGCGGTGGTGCGGGCCCTGGCCCACGACATGATCGTGATCAAGGACGGCAAGGTGGTGGAACGCGGGCCCAGCGATGAAGTGTTTGCCGCGCCTCAACACCCTTACACCCGGGAACTCCTCGCGGCGGCGCACCCATGAGCACCACTGGCAGCCTCAAGGATTACCAATACGTTCGCGGCCTGGCGATCCAGTCGCTGTTCGAGATCATCGAGCAGTCCAGCGAAGGCACGGTGATTGTCGACGGTGACGCGAACATCGTCTGGATGAACGAGCGCTACGCCAAGCGCTTCGGCCTGAAAAGCGCCGACGAAGCCATCGGGCAACCCTGCGAGCAGGTGATTTCCAACAGCCTGTTGCGCCAGGTGGTGCGTAACGACCAGCCGATATTGCTGGATATCCAGGACACGCCCAAAGGCCCGCTGGTGGTGATGCGCCTGCCGATCCATGACGACGCCGGCAAGGTGATCGGCGCCATCGGGTTTGCGTTGTTTGATGAGCTGCGCAACCTGTCGCCGCTGATCGAGCGTTACCTGAGCATGCAGCAGGAACTGGCTTCCACTCGGTCGCTGCTGAGGTCGCGGCAGAGTAAATACAACTTCGCGCACTTTATCGGCACCAGCGCGGCCAGCCTGGAAGTCAAACGTCGGGCGCGGCGCAGTGCGAGCGCGGAGTCGCCAGTGTTGCTGCTGGGGGAAACCGGGACCGGCAAGGAGCTGCTGGCCCAGGCGATTCATGGTGCATCGCCTCGCGCCCATAAAGCTTTCGTCAGCATCAACAGCGCAGCCATCCCGCATGATTTGCTGGAGGCGGAATTCTTCGGCACCGCGCCCGGCGCGTTTACCGGCGCCGACCGCAAGGGCCGCCCCGGCAAGTTGCAGATTGCCCAGGGCGGCACGCTGTTTCTGGATGAGATCGGCGACATGCCGCTACCACTGCAAAGCAAATTGCTGCGGGTGTTGCAGGAGAAAGAGTTCGAGCCGGTGGGCTCCAACGAGATGATCCACAGCGATGTGCGGGTGATTGCGGCCACGTCCATGGACCTGGAAGCGGCAATCAAGCGCGGGGAGTTTCGGGCGGACCTGTATTACCGGCTGAATGTGCTGCCGATCCAGGTACCGCCGCTGCGCGAGCGGCTGGATGATTTGCCGGCGTTGAGCGAGGCGATTCTGGAGGAGTTGCGCAGCCAGCATGAGCTGGACCGCGAGGCCTTGGCGTTATTGGCGCAGCATGCGTGGCCGGGGAATATCCGCGAGCTGCGCAATGTGCTGGAGCGGGCGGCACTGTTGAGTGATGACCTGGTGCTGGATGCCAGTGAAATTCGCGCAGCAATTGGTACATTCAGCCCGGTTGAGCAGAGTTCGGTAGAGACCGTTGAGGGCGAGAGTTTCAGCGCGGCCCGGGAGCGGTTTGATCGGCAGGTGATTGGGGCGGCGTTGAAGGCGTGTGAAGGGAATGTGGTGGAGGCGGCGAAGCGGCTGGGGCTGGGCCGGTCGACCTTGTACAAGAAAATGGTTGCGCTAGGCATCGCCTAGTCTCCAAAAAGAGACACAATTCCAAATACAGAGAAAATCCAATGTGGGAGCGGGCTTGCTCGCGAATGCGGTGTGTCAGTGCCTGAATTAC